>JAEUMA010000659.1 GCA_016793565.1 Rhizobiaceae bacterium | reverse complement strand
AGCTCGGCCACGTTTCGGTCCGCTGGCGCGACGATGTGGCGCTCACCGTCGTGATGGCGGCGAAGGGCTATCCCGGCCAGCCCCTCAAGGGCACCGAGATCCGCGGCGTCGACGATGCCGAAACCGATGGCGTCGAGGTCTTCCAGGCAGGCACCAGGCTAGTGGACGGCCGGCTAGTCGCCGACGGCGGCCGCGTTCTCAACGTCACGGCCGCGGCCGGCACGGTGACGGAGGCACGGCGTCGCGCCTATGCTGCGGTGGACCGCATCGATTGGCCGGAGGGCTTCTGCCGCCGCGACATCGGCTGGCGCGCGGTGGAGAGGGAGGCGAAGCGGTGACCGTAACGATCTGGCACAACCCGTCCTGCGGCACGTCACGCAACGTGCTGGCGATGATCCGCGCCTCCGGCGAGGAGCCGGAGGTGGTGCAGTATCTCAAGACGCCGCCGTCGCGCGAACGGCTGAAGGAAGTGCTGGGCCTGCTCGGGATGCGACCACGCGACCTCATGCGCGAACGCGGCACGCCCTATCACGAGCTGAAGTTGGACGACCCAGACCTGAGCGATAACCAGCTGATCGACTTCATGCTGTCTCATCCGATCCTGATCAACCGGCCGGTCGTCATCACGCCGAGGGGCGCCGTCCTGGCTCGCCCCTCGGAGAAGGTGCTGGACGTTCTGCCGAACCCGGACATCGGCGACTTTACCAAAGAGGATGGGGAAGTGGTTTCGGCAAGGCCGAGAGCGCCGAAGACCTGAACCGGCCGATGCCCCGCCTGTCGGAAGTCGGTGCCGAAGCAGGTCGAGTTTGACGTAAACGTCAAAAGAAACTACCGCTTCCGTGCGGAACTGCATTGCTCGAACCGTTGGGAAGAACGCATGTATCGCGCGCCGGTCGATGAAATCGCCTTCACATTGAAACATGTAGCCGGGCTGTCGTCCGACCTCGACCAGCATGTTCTGGGCGACCTGTCTTCCGATCTGGTCGATGCCATATTGGCGGAGGCGGGGCGTTTCGCCGCCGAGGAAGTGGCTCCGCTCGCCCGTATAGGCGACCAAACCGGCGCCCGCCTTGAACAGGGTGTCGTGACAATGCCTCCCGGCTGGAAGGCGCTCTATGCCCGCTGGATCGAAGGCGGCTGGAACGGGCTGACCGGCCCGGTCGAATTCGGCGGGCAGGGATTGCCGGCCATGCTGCATGTCGCGGCACTGGAAATGTGGAATTCCGGCTCGATGGCCTTCGCCATAGGCCCGACGCTGACGATGGGCGCGGTCGAGGCGATCGAGAAGCATGCCTCCGACGAGCTGAAGGCGATCTATCTGGAAAAACTCGTCTCCGGCGCCTGGATGGGCACGATGAACCTTACCGAGCCGCAAGCCGGCTCGGACCTCAACGCCCTGCGCGCGCGGGCGGAGCGGACCGGCGACGGCACCTACCGCATCTTCGGGCAGAAGATCTTCATCACCTATGGCGAGCACGATTTCACCGACAACATCGTGCACCTTGTGCTGGCGCGCCTGCCCGACGCGCCGCCCGGCACGCGCGGCATCTCGCTGTTTCTGGTTCCCAAGTTCCTGGTGCGGCCGGACGGCTCCCTAGGCGCGCGAAACGACGTTCATTGCGCCTCGATCGAGCACAAGCTCGGCATCCATGCCTCGCCGACCTGCACGATGATCTATGGCGACGGCTCTGCCGGCGAAGGGCCTGCGGGTGCGGTCGGCTGGCTGGTCGGCGAGGAAAACCGGGGCCTCGCCTGCATGTTCACGATGATGAACAACGCGAGGCTGGCGGTCGGCATGCAGGGCATCGGCGTGGCCGAGGCTGCCACCCAGAAGGCCATCGCCTTCGCGGCGGAACGGCGTCAGGGCAAGGCGACCGGGTATTCCGGACCGGGCATGGCGCCGATCGTCCAGCATCCCGATATCCGCCGTATGCTGCTCACGATGCAGGCTCTGACGCGCGCCGCGCGTTCGATCGCCTATAGCTGTGCCCACGCCACCGACCACGCCAGGCTTCCCGGAACCGGCCAGCGCTTCTGGCAGGAGCGCGCCAATCTGCTCACGCCGGTGGCGAAGGCCTTTTCCACCGATGTCGGCTTCGATGTCGCCTCGCTGGGTGTCCAGGTACATGGCGGCATGGGCTATATCGAGGAAACGGGCGCGGCCCAGCTTCTGCGCGATTCCCGCATCGCACCGATCTACGAGGGCACCAACGGCATCCAGGCGATCGACCTCGTCACGCGCAAGCTGCCGCAGTCCGACGGCCGCCACGTGCTCGACTACATCGGCGAACTGGGCGGCGTGGCGAAAGACCTCGCAAGCTCCGATGCACCGGGTCTCGGCCGCAGCGCGAGCCTGATCGCCGCCGCCGTGGACGATCTGTCCGCCGCCACCCTGTTCCTGCAGAAGTGCCTCGCCGAAAGCCGCCTCGACGAAGCGCTGGCTGGCGCCACGCCGTATCTGCGCCAGTTCGCGCTGACCGCCGGCGCTGCCTATCTCGCCAAGGCGGCGCTGGCCGACGCCGCCGGCGGACGCGCCGCGCTCTGCCGCTTCTTCGCCGAGAACCTGCTCGGCGACACCGCCGCGCTCAAGGAAACGGTAGTCGGCGGCGCCGACGCTCTGGAGGCGGCTGCCTCAGCGCTTCTGCCGGTCTGAGGGAGGGTGCGATGACCCATGTGCTGGTGGAGCGGCGCGGAGCCGCGCAACTGATCCGGATGAACCGCCCTGACAAGAAGAACGCGCTGACGCGGCCGATGTACGCGGCGATGTCGGAAGCGCTGCTGGCGGGCGACGCCGATCCCGCGGTGCGCTGCCATGTCTTTCTCGGCGTGCCGGGCGCGTTCTGCGCCGGCAACGACCTCGCGGATTTCCTGGCTGTGGCGCAAGGGCATGAGGGCGGGCTGGAGGTCTGGAGCTTCCTGGAGGCGCTGGCGGGCGCGCGCAAGCCGATGGTTTCCGGTGTCGACGGCATCGCCGTCGGTATCGGCACGACGCTCAACCTGCATTGCGACCTGACGTTCGCCACCCCCCGAACCGAGTTCCGCACGCCCTTCGTCGATCTGGGCCTGGTGCCGGAAGCGGGCTCCAGCCTGCTCGCGCCTCTGCTGATCGGCCGGCAGCAGGCCTTCGCCCTGCTCGGGCTGGGCGAAGGCATCCCGGCCGAACGCGCCATGGCGATGGGGATGATCTACCAGGTCGTCGACGAAGCCAACCTGGAAGCCGCCGTATTCTCCGCCGCCGAGCGCATCGCGACCAAGCCGGCCGGAGCGCTTCGCGCGACGCGGGATCTGATGCGCGCACCGCGCGAGGAGCTTTTCCAGCGGATTCGCGAGGAGGGCGCTGTCTTTGCCGAACGCCTGAAATCCGAGGAGGCCAGGGCGGCGTTCCTCGCCTTCATGGCGCGCAAGAAGGGTTGATCAGGGATAGAGCCGAGACTTCGTCCAGCCGCTGTCCGCGCGAAGGAACTGTACGCGGTCGTGCAGGCGGAACGGCCGGTTTTGCCAGAACTCGATCTGCTGCGGCACGATCCTGAACCCGGACCAGTGCGGCGGCCTCGGAATGTCCCCGATCGGGTAGCGCGCGGTGTATTCGGCAACCGCCTTCTCCAGGGCGAAGCGGCTCTCCAGCGGGCGCGACTGCCTGGATGCCCAGGCGCCGATTCGGCTGCCGCGCGGCCGCGAGGCGTAGTAGGCGTCCGCTTCGGCGTCGCTGACGATCTCCACCGGACCGCGCAGGCGAACCTGCCGACGCAGCGACTTCCAGTGAAAGCACATCGCCGCCTTCATCGAGCCGAGGATCTGCGTTCCCTTCGCGCTCTCGAAGTTGGTGTAGAAGACGAAGCCGGCGTGGTCGAAACCCTTGAGCAGCACCATTCGGACATCCGGCAGGCCGTCGCCGTCGACGGTGGCGAGCGCCACGGCATTCGGATCGTTGGGCTCGCTGCGCGAGGCGTCCTGCAGCCAGTCGGCAAACAGCGCGAAGGGATCGACCGACGCCGCGAAATCGGCATTGTCTTCCATCCTCGGATCACTCCCTGCGATCGACGGCCGGCCGCCCCTCGACGGGTGCAGACGCTCAGTTGAGCAGCCGGGACTCTCGGACCGACTGCCGGACGAGCGCAAACAGGCTGCCGCCGGTCAACGCGCCGAGGATGTAGAAGATGACGATCAGCAGCGCCAGCGGAGTGCGGATGCTGAGGCCCAGGAACGACATGGTCACGACGCCCAGATTCTGGAAGGCGAAAATGATAGTCGCCAATCCCAGCAGGATCACGACCGCGACATGGAACATACGCATGGAATTCCCCTTACAGCGGAAAACGACTCTCTTGCTATTACGATCCGCGGGCCGATTTTCATAGCTCCCGCGAAGGAAACCGCAGAAGGCGTCGGCCCGGAAATCGTCAACGCCTCGTTAACCCGAATTCATTCATATTTTATGTCTACATCCGCGTTCGCGGCATGTGACATCGCGGTCTGCCGGGAGTGAAACATTGCCGCGCGAAGCGCATGCCGAGACAGCACCCTTTCGAGCGAACACTCAGCCCCTGGCGGTAGGCGCGCTTGTGGCCGCCGTCCTGCTTGCCGGGTGTGGTGGCGGCGGCTTCAGCATGGAGAAGCTCGACGCCGACCCCACGATCGTCACCAGCAGCGTTCCCCAGGAAGGCGGTGCCGATTCGACCCGCCGCTCCGACGAGACCACCATACGCAACGCCGTTTCGTCGGCGGACCTGGAAAGCGCTGGCTCCACTCCGCTTGCCTGGGCGAATGCGGACACCGGCTCGCGCGGAACGATCACCGGCGTTGCAGAAAGCCGGGGCGAGGGCCGGCTTTGCCGCAGCTTCACCACCTCGCGCGAGAGCTTTGACGGTGTCGCGCTGTTCAGCGGCGAGACCTGCCTGGTCGGCGGGGCGTGGCGCATGTCGCCGCTACGCCCCCTTTGAATATGCTGCCGCAACCTCTGGAATTTGTTCCTATTGGCGCGCATATATCCGGCTACAGATCAATCCCAGTTTTGCGGGCGATGTATTGATGCGTGATCCTTACGAAGTGCTGGGCGTGCCGAGGAACGCCTCGGCCAAGGACATCAAGGCGGCCTATCGGAAGATGGCCAAGAAATATCATCCGGATCAGAATCCGAACGATCCAAAAGCCAAGGACATGTTCGCCGCCGCCAACCAGGCCAATGAGATCCTGGGCGACGAGGCGCAGCGCGCCGCCTACGATCGCGGCGAGATCGGTCCGGACGGCAAGCAGCGGTTTCAGGGTTTCGAAGGCGCGGCGGGCGGCGATCCCTTCGCCGGGTTCCGGCGCCAGTCCGGCGGCGGCCAGGGGCCGGGCGGCTCACGCTTCGAGTTTCGCGGCGACGGCGAGGGTTTCGACCCGTCCGACCTCTTCAGCGAATTGTTCGGCGGCGCAGGGGGCTTCGGCCAGGGTTCCGGCGCGGGCGGCCCCCGAGGGCCGAGGCGCGGGCAGGACCTCAGCGCGACCATGGAAGTCGATATCGAGGACATCGCAAATGCCGGCAAGGTGACCGCAGTCTTCCCGGACGGTCGCAAGATCTCCGTCAAGCTGCCGCACTATGTCGAGGACGGCCAGACCATCCGCCTGAAGGGGCAGGGAGCGGCGGGCCCCAGCGAGCCCGGCGACGCGCTGATCACGCTGAATATCCGCAAGCATCCGCGCTTCCGGGTCGAAGGCCGCGATCTCCACATCGACCAGCCCGTGCCGCTGCGCGACGCCGTGCTGGGTGCGAAGGTGACGGTCGAGACGCCGACCGGCAAGGTGGCGATGTCCGTGCCGGCATGGTCGAGCTCCGACAAGGTGCTGCGCCTCAAGGGCCGCGGCCTTCCTGTGAAGACGGGCGGGCATGCGGACCTCTACGTCCATGTGCGCGTCATGCTGCCGGAGGGAGGAGATCCGGAGCTTGAGGCGCTGATGCGCAAGCGCGCTGCCTAGGCGGCGCGGCTTGAAGCCCGCAATGGCCTATGCGATAGGGCGAGCGTTCGCGGCGGATTGAAAGGTGCAAGATGGCGGGTCAGGGATTGATGGCGGGCAAGCGGGGCCTCATCATGGGCGTCGCCAACAACCGTTCTATCGCCTGGGGTATCGCCAAGGCCTGCGCCGATCAGGGCGCGCTCCTCGCCCTGACCTACCAGGGTGACGCCTTCAAGAAGCGTGTCGAACCGCTGGCGGCGGAGCTTGGTGCCTATCTGGCGGGCCATTGCGACGTAACAGAGCCGGAGACGCTGGACGCCGTTTTCGACAAGGTGCGCGCGGAATGGGGCGGTCTGGACTTTCTCGTCCACGCCATCGCCTTTTCCGACAAGGACGAGCTCGACGGACGCTATGTCGAGACGACGCGCGCCAACTTCCTGCGCACCATGGACATTTCCGTCTATTCGTTCACGACCGTCGCCAAGCGCGCCGAAGCGCTTATGACGAATGGCGGCTCCCTTCTCACGCTCACCTACTACGGCGCCGAGAAAGTGATGCCGCACTACAACGTCATGGGCGTCGCCAAGGCGGCGCTGGAGGCCAGCGTGCGCTACCTGGCCGTCGACCTCGGCGCCTCTGGCATCCGCGTCAACGCCATATCGGCCGGGCCGATCAAGACGCTCGCTGCCTCGGGCATCGGCGACTTCCGCTACATCCTGCGCTGGAACGAGTACAATTCGCCGCTCAAGCGGACCGTCACCCCGGAGGAAGTCGGCGATTCGGGCCTCTACTTCCTCTCCGACCTGTCGCGCGGCGTTACCGGC
>JAEUMA010000624.1 GCA_016793565.1 Rhizobiaceae bacterium | reverse complement strand
TACCGCCGCAGTTCGCCGCCATGTACGTGCCTTCGTCAAGACGGCGATGGCTGCTGTCGCAGACGGTTGCCGTCCCGATGTCGCTGAAATACGCCCCGCGCACCCTGGATTTCGTATTCGGTCCGCAGGCAATGACCCCAGACTATCCCATCGCCGGCGGCGGCATGGCCGGGCTACGCCCGGCGCATTACTATGCGACCGTCACCGATTTCGTGGCCATCGGAGATACGCTGCCGCCCTACGAGGCGCGCTACGGTGCCATCGGCGTGCCCGTGGGTGTGATCTTCGGCACCGCCGATCGCGTTCTCGACTACCGCATCAACGGGCTGGCGATGGCAGAGAAGCTGCGCGACGTCGAGATCGAGACGCTGGACGGGATCGGCCACATGCCCCAGTTCGTCGCACCCGAGCGCGTCGAGGCATTCGTGCGCAAGATTGCCGGGCGCGCCTTCGTCTGAGCCCGCATCGGCGGCTGACAGGCGCCAGCGCCGCTGATACGAGAGGCTGCGGCCGCTTGGTGGAACCGGTAGACACAAGGCACTTAAAATGCCTCGGGCCTTGCCCGTGTGGGTTCGAGTCCCACAGCGGCCACGTTTTTCAATCTCGCGGCATTTCTGCCGGTCGATCCGCTACATCGAAGCTCAGTCGTCCTCGACAAACACCTCGTCGCGCTTGCGCCGGATGGAGGGCAGGAAGACGACGATCAGAACGATGGCCGCCAGCGCCAGCAATCCGGCGCTGATCGGCCGCGTGACGAAGGTGGACGGATCGCCGCGCGACAGGATCATCGCCCGGCGCAGATGTTCTTCGAGCAGCGGACCAAGGACGAAGCCTAAAAGCAGAGGCGCTGGCTCGCAGCGCAGTTTGACCAGCGTGTAGCCGAGCAGGCCGAAGAAGGCGACCGCGTAGAGGTCGAACGGGTTGGAGTTCACGCTGTAGACGCCGATCGAGCAGAACGCCATGATGATGGGGAACAGCACGTAATAGGGCACCGTCAGCAGCTTCACCCACAGGCCGATCAGCGGCAGGTTGAGCAGCACCAGCATCAGGTTGCCGATCCACATCGAGGCAATGATGCCCCAGAACAGCGCCGGCTGTTCGCTGGCGACGTTGGGGCCAGGCACTATGCCCTGGATGATCATCGCACCGATCATCAGTGCCATCACCGGATTGGCGGGAATGCCCAGGGTGAGCATCGGGATGAACGACGTCTGCGCGCCGGCATTGTTGGCCGATTCCGGACCGGCGACGCCTTCGACCGCGCCCTTGCCGAACTCCTGCGGATGTTTCGACACGCGTTTTTCCAGCGTGTAGGAAGCGAACGAAGCCAGGATCGCGCCGCCGCCGGGCAGGATGCCGAGCGCCGACCCGAGCGCGGTTCCGCGCAGAACCGGCGCAACCGAGCGGCGGAAGTCCTCGCGCGACGGCAGCAGGCCGGTGACGTTCCTCACCAGCACCGAACGTTCCTGTTCGTTCTCCAGATTGCGCAGGATTTCCGCGATACCGAAAATGCCGACGGCAACGGCGACGAAATTCAGCCCGTCGGCATATTCGGTGATACCTAGCGTAAAGCGTGGCGCGCCGCTGTAAATGTCGGTGCCGACCAGGCCTAGCAGCAGGCCGAGCACGACCATTGCGATGGCCTTGACGACCGAACCGTGCGCCAGCGCGATCGAGGAGACGAGGCCGACGATCATCAGCGAGAAATACTCCGCCGAGCCGAATTGCAGCGCTACCGCCGTCAGCGGCGGTGCGAAGACGGCGACGAGGAATGTCGACACCGTCCCGGCGAAGAAGGAGCCGAGCGCGGCAACTGCCAGCGCGGCGCCGGCGCGTCCCTGGCGCGCCATCTGGTAGCCGTCGATGGCGGTGACGGCCGAGGAGGATTCGCCCGGCATGTTGATGAGGATCGCCGTAGTCGAGCCGCCATACTGGGCGCCGTAGTAGATGCCGGACAGCATGATGAGGGCGGATACCGGCTCCAGCTGGAACGTGATGGGCAGCAGCATGGCGATGGTCGCGGTGGCGCCGATACCGGGCAAAACGCCGATCAACGTGCCCAGCAGCACGCCGACGAGGCAGAAGAGCAGGTTCCAGGGCGAAGCGGCGGTGGCGAAGCCAAGCGCGAGATTGGAAAGCAATTCCATCGCCGCGCCTTAGAGCGGTTCTGGGTTAGATGGGATCGTTCTGCCGGAGGCAATTCGATCCCAAGGTCGAGGCGGGTGTCGCAGGCCGTACCTGGATGGTACGGACAAGACGCCCGCCGACGGATTTGGGTCGAATTGACCCGGCCCGAAGGGTTTGCCGCTGGCGGATGCCCGCTGTGTCAGCCGGCTTGCCCGATGCACTACATCGGGCCTGCGCCGCCTTCCTTGCGGATCATCTCGCCATCGAGCAAACAGAACTGTTTCCATCGAACCCTGAACCGCTCTAGAAAGGCAGCCAGGTGCCGAACCGGCGGAAAGGCAGGCCGAGCGTGTAGCTGAAGACGGCGACGCTGAAGAGCGTCACGCCGATGGACAGAGCGAGCGCCATCATCGGCCCCATGCGGCGGCTGGCGAAGCAGGCAATGAGCGTCGTGAAGAACAGCGACGGCACGAAGCCCAGCCCGCGCACGGTGAGCCCGAAGAACAGCGGTGCCGGCAGGATAAAGAACATGCCCCGCCATGCGATGGGCCCGATCGGCTCGCCTGCGACGCGGAACGCCTGGATAAGGATGATCAGGCCGAGCAGGGCTAGAACACAGGCGAGCACCAGTGGAAAATATCCAGGCCCCATACGAAAGGCTGTTCCAATCTCCAGACCGAGCGACTGCAGCGCGAAGAAAGCGCCGAAAGCGATGAAGATCGCCCCGCACAGCGCATTGGCCGTGTCCAGCGTTATTCTAGACAAGCGCTGTCCTCCCAGGGCGAAGGTCGAGCCCGAATGCCGAGGGCATGCCATCGGCGCCCGCGCCGGTATCAGTCCGCGTATTGCCCGGCTGCTTCGATCACCGGCTTCCAGCGGGCGATCTCGCTCTCCAGCTTGGCCTTCAGCGCTGCGGGGGTGGCGTCTTCCTGGCTGGACGGCACCGTACCGAGTTCGGCGAAGCGGTCGATGACGTTCTTATCCTTCAGCGCGACCTGCAGCGACCTCGAAAGCCGTTCGGTAACTTCGGCGGGCGTGCCCTTGGGGGCGTAAAGGCCATGCCAGATACCGACCTCGAAGCCCGGCAGGCCTGCTTCGTTCGCCGTCGGCACATCGGGAAGCACCGCCAGCCGGTCAGGCGAGGTCACAGCGTAGGCCTTGATGGTGCCGCCCTGGATCTGCTTGGTGGTGTTGGTGGTCTGATCGCACAGCATGTCGACCTGGCCGCCGAGCAGATCGGTCATGGCGGGGCCGGTGCCCTTGTAGGGGACGGTAACCAGCGGAGTGCCGATCGCGCTCATGAACATCATGCCACAAAGGTGCGAGGCGGCGCCGATTCCGGCATTGGCCAGCGTGACGGTGTCCTTGTTAGCCTTCACATAGTCGATCAGGCCCTTGAGATCCGATGGTTCGAAATCCTTGCGCGCGACGATGGTCATCGGCACGTCGGTGACAAGGCCGATATACTCGAAGGCGTTGAGCGGGTCGTAGGCGAGCTTGCGGTAGAGCGTGGCGCTAGTCGCCATACCGATGTGATGTAGAAGCAGCGTGTAGCCGTCGGGCTCGGCAGATGCCACGCGACCGGCACCGAGCGTGCCGCCCGCGCCGCCGACATTCTCCACGATGACCTGCTGACCAAGATCCTTCGACATCGCCTCCGCCACCAGACGGGTGACCGTATCTGTCGGCCCGCCGGCCGCGAAGGGCACGACGATCGTGATGGTGCGGTCCGGAAAGCTTTGGGCCGAGGCCAGCCCGGTCAGCATCAGGGAAGCGGCGGCGACAAGCGTGGACAGCAGGCGTTTCACGGTTTCCTCCCAAAGGGCCGGACGCGCTTTTCGCGGCCGGCCTCTGCGCCCGCTTATCTATCGGGCTTGTGATCGCGGGCTACCGCCCGAAGCGCCTACGATGTCTGACGAGGAGCGGAGGTCAATACGACCAATGGACTATACACTGAAACAGTATGACGGGACGACCGGCTGGAACCGGCCGTCCCGTCATTACGCGGGGCGCTATACCCAGTCCCACTCACCGGGCGAGACTTCCTGCAGGAAGTCGAGATACGTCGCCTGGGCGACGTTCTCGGCACTGTCGGCGAAGGCCAGCAGCACGTCCGCATAGTCGGCGCCCTGTTCGATCTTGCTGGTCCAGAATTCCGCTCCGCTCGCGTCGGCGTCACGGCCGAGCACGTTCTGGTAGAGCCGGTTGACGAACTCTTCCGGCGAAAGCGTGTCGACGTCGCCGAACTTCTGCTGGAACTCGTTGTTGTCGAGGAACTGGAATGCCAGATCCTTGAAACTCTGCCCTCCCTCGAACACGTCGAACCAGAAATTCAGGCCGCCAATGTCTGGAGTGCGATCCAGTGCGGCCTCATAGAGAAGCGCGACTTCGCTGATGTCGCCGCGCTCCTGAGCGTGGTCGGCGGCGGCGTAGGCGGCATTTAGCGCATCGTTGACGTCGCCGTTCGGGATGGACGGCAGGCCGAGCTGGCCGAGCGTCGACCAGTTGAAGTCGCCGATGAAGCCGTCGAAGCTCTCGATGTTGTCGAAGAAATCGTCCAGCCAGGTTCCGAAACCGTCGAACTGAATCCAGTCGTTCGATGCCGCCTCGCTGTCGACGTCGAGCAGCACGATGCTGCTGTGGCTCTCGGTATCGTAGACGAATGCGTGGCGGCCGTGGTCGAGCGTGACGATATAGGAATCGTCGAGATCGATATCCGGAAGCTGTATAGTGTCGGCTCCGTCGACGTCATAGATTAGCGCGGAACCGGTGACGGTGTAGGAATCGTTGTCTTCTCCTCCCAGAAGTACCACGAAGCCGGTTTTGCTGTCGGCAAAGAATACGTCGTTGCCGCGCAGGCCGATGCTCACCGAAAAATCGGCAATGTCGTCGAAAACGTCAGAGGAATTTGTGCCGACGTCGACATCAAGATCCAGAGCCATTCCTACCTCCTCAGGCGCTAGAGAAATTCCCACCTCCGAAGGACGATATAGACGTCGATCTTCTCGGGATAGGGTCGATCGGACGGAATCGGGGTTCGGAGGAACCTTCAGTTAAGAAAAAACTGGAGGTTTTGTTCCGCCGAAGCGGAAAATGCGCTCCGGATAGGCAGTTCAGGCGGCGAAACGCAGTTCGATCGCGACGGGTACGTGATCGGAGGGCTTTTCCCAGGCGCGGACATGCTTTTCCACGGAAGCGGAGGCGAGGCGGTTCGCCGCCTCCGGCGACAGCAGCAGGTGGTCGATGCGGATACCGTTGTTCTTCTGCCAGGCGCCGGCCTGGTAGTCCCAGAAGGTGTAGATGTCCGGCGAGTCCGAAATCGCGCGGACGGCCTCGGTGTAGCCGAGGTTCTCCAGCCGCCGAAACGCCTCGCGGGTTTGCGGCTGGAAGAGGGCGTCGTTGACCCATTGTTGCGGAAAGCGGGCGTCGCGCGGCTCGGGAATGACGTTGTAGTCGCCGGCCATAACCAGCGGCTCTTCCAGTTCCAGGCGCTGCGCCGCCCAACGCTCGAGCCGCTCCATCCAGGCCAGCTTGTAGGGAAACTTCTCGCTGTCGACGGGATTGCCGTTGGGCAGGTAGAGAGACACCACGCGTAGGGCGCCCTGGCCGGTGGAGAAGACGCCTTCGATGAAACGCGCCTGCTCGTCGGCGTCATTGCCGGGCAGTCCGCGGTTGACCTCGTCAAAGGGCAGCTTGGAAAGCAGCGCGACGCCGTTGAAACCCTTCTGGCCATGCGTCTCGACATTGTAGCCGAGCGCCTCGATCTCGGCCCGCGGAAACTGCTCGTCCACCGACTTGATCTCCTGCAGGCAGACGATGTCCGGTGCGCTCTCCTGCAACCAGTGCAGAAGGTTGCCCAGCCTCGCCTTCACGCCGTTGATGTTCCAGGTGACAATCTTCATGCGCGGCCGGCCCGATGGATCGAAGGCGCGCATCCTGCATCATCCACCGCCGCACGCAAGCGGTCCGACCGCCTCAACTGACTTTGTCTGAAGGAAGAACTAGATCGAGAAGCTGGTGCCGCAGCCGCAGGAGGCAACCGCGTTCGGGTTCCGGATCTGGAAAGACTGGCCCATCAGATCATCGACGAAATCGATCACCGAACCGCCCATGTAGACCAGGGAGAGGTCGTCGATCAGCACGGTGGCGCCATCCTTCTCGATGGCCACGTCGTCGGCGTTGCGGTCTTCGACCAGATCGAACTTGTAGGAAAAGCCGGAGCAGCCGCCGCCTTCAACCGACACGCGCAGGGCCGACTTGCCGTGCTCCTTGCCGAGGATGTGATTGATACGGCGCGCGGCGGCTTCCGTCACCGTCACGCCACCCATGGCCGTCTTGGCATCTGCGCCCATCGCCGTCGCCTTGCTTTCACGCTTGCCGAATAGGTATGAAGCGCGACAAGGCAAGTCAACCGGCGCGAAGATGGCAGCGGAGAAGGGGCTAGGCGACATCGGATTCGGCTACCGGCCACGCGCGGCCTATGCCTGCGATCCCGCGCATTCGCGGGGACGTCTTTTCGCGGAGGCGGAAAGCCCGACGCGCACGCCGTTCCAGCGCGACCGCGACCGTGTCGTCCATTCGACCGCCTTCCGCCGCCTGAAGCACAAGACGCAGGTCTTTGTGGCGCATGAGGGCGACCACTATCGCACGCGGCTGACGCATTCTATCGAGGTGGCGCAGATCGCCCGGGCGCTGGCGCGCGCCCTGCGGGTGGACGAGGATCTCGCCGAGGCGATCGCGCTGGTACACGATTTTGGGCACACGCCGTTCGGCCATACGGGCGAGGAGGCGCTCAACCGCAAGCTCGCCGCCTGGGGCGGCTTCGACCACAACGCACAGTCGCTGCGCATCGTGACTCGGCTGGAGCGGCGCTACGCCGAGTTCGACGGGCTCAACCTGACCTGGGAGACGCTGGAGGGGCTGGTGAAGCACAACGGGCCGCTCACCGACAGGCAGGGTCATGGCCTGGAGGGCCCGGTTCCGCAGGCGATCCGCGACTATTCGGAGCTGCACGACCTCGAACTGGACCGCTTCGCAAGCGTGGAGGCGCAATGCGCGGCGATCGCCGACGACATCGCCTACGATACGCACGACATCGATGACGGCCTGCGCGCGGGCCTGCTGAACCTGAAAATGCTGGAAGGCGTGGGTTTGCCGGCCGGCATACTGGCCAGCGTACGCGAACGGTATCCGAGCCTCGACCCGGTGCGCACGGGTCACGAGCTGATGCGGCGCC
>JAEUMA010000541.1 GCA_016793565.1 Rhizobiaceae bacterium | reverse complement strand
CCTCCCGCACCGTGGCGAAATTGTCGAGGGCGTATTGGGCCCATGCCGCGATCGAAAGTCCGGGCCCCTTCATGTCGTATGCGGGGTAGGTCGACTCGACCAACCACAGCACGTTGGCTACCAGGCCTGCTTCGTTCATGCCGTCGGTGGTGGAGATATCGTAGCCGGATGCGATCACGCTGCCATATTTCGATGTCCATTTCACCGAGTTCGGCCCCGCTTCCCCGGAGCGCTCCATGCCGCGCGGAAACACCCACAGGTTGGTGCCGACATCCGTCCTCCAGTCCATGGAGCGGCCGGTGATGATTTGGTCGTCCGCGCCGAGATAGACGAAGCGCGTGCAGGCTTCCGCTGCCGCCGAGGCGAGAATCGCGCCGGAGACGAGTAGGGCTGTGCAAAAGGCCGGAAGGGAGCGGCGTTTCAGAATCACGGTTGTCTCCTCGCTAGAGCGATGGTGAAAACTGGGCGGGAACCAGACTCCGCGCCGCGCGGCGGCTGCGTCGAAAGGCGGCGCTGGCCCAAGCCGCCTTAGCCTTGCGGACGATTGCACGCGCCTGACGTCGAGTCTACCGAACGGACGGCGATTCCCGACGAATCGTGCAGCCATTCCCGAGAAGGCATTCCTCCCGTGCAAAACGGTATCGTGCTGGCCCTGTTCGCCTATGCCATCTACGCGTGGGGCGATGGGCTGATAAAGGCGCTGGGCGGGCACCTTTCGGTGTTCGAGATCGGCTTCTTCAACATTCTCTTCGCGGGCTGCTTCCTGGCTTTCATGCGCCCGGACGGGGAGAACTGGCTGCATTTCTGGCGCATGAAGAGACCATGGGCGGTGCATGCGCGCGCTCTTTCCGGCCTGGTGGGCGGCGTGCTGGGCATCTACGCCTTCACCAGCATTCCCATGGCGGAAGTCTACGCCATCATCTTCTTGTCGCCGCTGTTCGTGACGTTGCTTTCCATCGTCTTTCTCAAGGAGCATGTCGGCCCCTGGCGCTGGGCCGCGGTGGTGGCGGGCTTTTGCGGCGTGCTGCTGGTGGTGCGGCCCGGCTTTCGCGCGCTGGAACTCGGTCATCTGGCGACGGTGATCGTCGCCTTGCTCGGCGCGATCACCGTCATTCTCATGCGTTCGCTAGCGCAGGAAAAGCAGACCACGATGCTCGGGGTGCTCGTCTGCTACGGCCTGATCTTCAACGGCGCCGCCGTCGCGATGACGTCGTTCACCGTTCCCGACCTTACCGTGACCGTCATGCTGGTGCTGGTCGGCCTGTGCACGGCCGTCGGCCACTGGCTAATCCTGCAGGCGACTCGTCGCAGCCCGGCCAACGACATCGCGCCCACCCATTACTCGCAGATGGTGTGGGCAGTCATCCTCGGCGCGGCCTTCTTCCAGGAGTATCCGGACTGGCTGACGATCGTCGGGCTGGCGATCGTCGGCGCTTCCGGCCTGCTGACCATCCTGCGCGAGCGGGTGCGGCTGGGAACCGTCCGCTGGAACCCCTTCGGCCGCAATCGCCTGTAACCGCTACATCCGGAACACGCCGAAGCGGGTTTCCGGCACCGGTGCGTTGAGAGCGGCCGAAAGGCTGAGCGCCAGCACCTCGCGCGAGCGGGCCGGGTCGATGATGCCGTCGTCCCACAGACGCGCCGACGAATAGAGCGGGTGCCCCTCGCGCTCGTATTTTTCGAGGATGGGAGCACGGAATTTTTCTTCCTCCGCCGCGCTCCAGGAGCCGCCTTTGCGCTCTATGCCCTCGCGGCGAACCATGGCCAGAACCGTCGCGGCCTGCTCGCCGCCCATGACGGAAATGCGCGCGTTCGGCCACATCCACAGGAAGCGCGGCGAGTAGGCGCGGCCGCACATGCCGTAATTGCCGGCGCCGAACGATCCCCCGACGATCATCGTCACCTTCGGTACCTGCGCCGTCGCCACCGCCGTCACCAGCTTGGCGCCGTCGCGGGCAATGCCGCCGGCCTCGTATTTGCGGCCGACCATGAAGCCGGTAATGTTCTGGAGGAAGACCAGCGGAATCCTGCGCTGGCAGCACAGTTCGATGAAGTGCGCGCCCTTCAGCGCGCTCTCCGAAAACAGCACGCCGTTGTTGGCCAAAATGCCCACCGGCATACCGAAGATGTGCGCGAAGCCGGTGACCAGCGTCGTCCCGTAGTTCTGTTTGAACTCGTCCAGTTCCGAGCCGTCGACGATCCGCGCGATGATTTCGCGTGCGTCGTAGGGCTGGCGCAGATCCGCCGGAACGACGCCGTAAAGCTCATCCGGAGCATAAAGCGGCGGAATCGGTTTCCGAAGCTCCACGTCCATCGTCTTGCTTCGATTCAGGTTTCGGACAATGCGGCGCACGATCGACAGGGCATGCGCGTCGTCG
This sequence comes from Rhizobiaceae bacterium, assembly GCA_016793565.1. GTDB lineage: Bacteria > Pseudomonadota > Alphaproteobacteria > Rhizobiales > Rhizobiaceae > JAEUMA01. Next base: position 3,775 of record JAEUMA010000541.1, on the reverse strand, counting down.
GCCGCGAGGTGGTCGGCGACGCCGGAAAGGCGCGTGTGCACGTCGGCGCCGCCCAGCTCCTCGGCTGTCACATCCTCGCCGGTTGCCGCCTTCACCAGAGGCGGGCCGCCCAGGAAGATCGTCGCCTGGTTGCGCACCATGATCGACTCGTCGGCCATGGCCGGAACATAGGCGCCGCCCGCCGTGCAGGAGCCCATCACGCAGGCTATCTGCGGAATGCCGGCCGCGCTCATGTTGGCCTGGTTGTAGAAGATGCGGCCGAAGTGCTCGCGGTCGGGAAACACCTCGTCCTGGTTGGGCAGATTGGCGCCGCCGGAATCGACCAGATAGACGCAGGGCAGGCGGTTCTGCGCGGCGATCTCCTGCGCGCGCAGATGCTTCTTCACGGTCATCGGATAGTAGGTGCCGCCCTTCACGGTGGCGTCGTTGACCACAACCATGGTCTCGCGGCCTTCGATGCGGCCGATGCCGGCTATGATGCCGGCCGAGGCGATGTCGCCGCCATAAAGATCCCAGGCCGCGAACTGACCGATTTCCAGAAAGGGCGAGCCTGCGTCCAGCACCTGTGCCAGGCGCTGTCGGGGCAGCAGCTTCTTGCGCGCGACATGGCGCTGGCGCGCCTCCTCCGGCCCGCCGAGCTCGATCTCGGCCGCCGTGCTGGCGATCTCGGCCACCAGCGCGCGCATCCGCTCGGCATTCGCCCGGAAGCCGTCGGACGTGGGGGAAATCTGGGAGCGGATCGCGGGCATGAAGGTCGACTTCCGTTCAGCGTTGGCGGATGCTGGCATGGCCGGCTACCGCGCCGCAACTGATACGGGCTTTCGCCGAGGAAGGCGAGTTTCCGCCCCTCTTTGTCCACGCCTTCGCGACCCGCGATATCCTTGGCGCAGGGTTTTTGCGGGAGCGGGCATGCGCCATTCGAACGACACGGCTTTTGCCAGGCTGAGGCACCAGGCCGCAGCTCGACGGTTTATCATGGCCGGCCGCAATCTCGGACGAGCGCTGAAACACAATCCCTACTGGCCTCTGCAGCCGCGTGTTCCGGCAGGCGAGCCTGTGGGTGGCCAGTGGATGGATTCGGGGCCGCTTGCCGGCGCGATATCCCTCGTCCTGCCTGTCCTGCGTGTTGTTGGCACCTGGGCGGTGAGGAGACTGGGGGAGATCGCGCGACGTACCTCGCCCTTGCTGCGCCGCGTTCCAAAGCGCTGGGACGACGGGCCAACCATTGCCGAAGATCACGAATTCGATCCGGAGACGCGCCGCATAGCTCCTCCGTCGCAAAGGCGGCCGGGTCACCCGCTTATTCGCTTCCGTTCCGAGCGCGAGCTGCGCGAGTATCTCGGACCCGCCGGGCCTGACCGCGAATGGCATCATATTGTCGAGAAGCGATTAGCGGACAATGGCCAGTTTCCACCGGAGCTCATACATAGCACGGACAACATCATCAACCTTCCCGTCCGACTGCATCGTGGGATCAGCGCACGGATGAGCCGTATCGAAAGGCGGCTCGGAAACCAAGTTGTCAGGAAAGAAGTCGAAAAACTTTCGTTTAAGGACCAGTATAACTTCGGATTGAAATTGATAAACGAAGTCGCGAGGGATCTCGGATATGACCTTAGCCGAATCTGAATTGCCGGTGAATCTGCTGGTCGAAATACTGATTAAAAATCAGGTAAAGCAAGCGCTTGCTGTCCGGCGAGACGATACGCCATCCGCAAACCGGTATATGAAGAAAGTCAATCAGGCACGGCATGCGTTGGCTGCCAAAGGGAACTCGGGGCGGGCGGCGCTTGAGGGGTTGATGAGACATCCTATGCCGCAGGTTCGGCTCGACGGTGCGGTCTCCGTCATGCAGTGGGCCCCTGACCTGGCTATTCCGGTTCTGGGGCGGCTGATCGCGGAGACCGGATACGAGAAGGACATGTCTGCTGACGAGCTGATCGAAGTAAGACACGAGGCAACCCTATCTCTCTTTGACCATTTCGGGACGAAGTATTACGACCGCGATGAATTGATCGAACCGCTCAGAGCCTATGGTGTTGATATACCGTCGTTGAAGTAAGATGCAAATAATATAGAGGGTTCGAAGCAAAACACCTATCCTGTCCAAAGCTGTGTGAATAGCGTAGCGGCCTCTTAGACGATGGTGCGAGTTGGTAGCGCCGGGAACAGTTCAGCTGAAGGTCGCAGATAAAGGTCCTTCAGCGGACCAGTTCGACCAGGCCGTCCACCGGTCACTACCCCTGCGCCACCAGTTCCCTGCCGATCAGCCAGCGGCGGATCTCGCTGGTGCCGGCGCCGATCTCGTAGAGTTTCGCATCGCGCAGCAGGCGGCCGGTCGGGTTGTCGTTGATGTAGCCGTTGCCGCCCAGGAGCTGGATCGAGTCCAAAGCGACCTGTGTGGCCCGCTCGGCGGCGAACAGGATGCAGCCGGCGGCGTCCTTGCGGGTCGTCTCGCCGCGGTCGCATGAGGTGGCCACGGCGTAGACATAGGCCCGGCAGGCGTTGGCCGTGGTGTACATGTCGGCAAGCTTGCCCTGGACGAGCTGGAAATCGCCGATCGCCTGCCCGAACTGGCGACGCTGCTGCACATACGGCATGACGACGTCGAGCGCTGCCGCCATGATGCCGAGCGGCCCGCCGGCAAGCACCACGCGCTCGTAGTCCAGGCCGGACATTAGCACCTCGACGCCCTTGCCCTCCTGATGCAGCACGTTCTCGAACGGCACCTCGACGTCATCGAAGACGAGTTCGCCGGTGCTCGATCCGCGCATGCCCAGCTTGTCCAGCTTCTGCGCCACCGAAAAGCCCTTCATGCCGCGCTCGATGAGAAAGGCCGTGATGCCGCGCGAACCCATGGTCGGCGCGGTCTTGGCGTAGACGACAAGCGTGTCCGCGTTCGGCCCGTTGGTGATCCACATCTTGGTGCCGGTCAGCCGGTAGTGATCGTTTCTCCGGTCCGCCCGCAGCTTCATGGAGACCACGTCGGAGCCGGCGCCGGCTTCCGACATGGCAAGCGCGCCGATCTGGCTCCCCGCGCAGAGCCCGGGCAGGTAGCGGCGCTTCTGTTCGGGCGTGCCCCAGCGATTGATCTGGTTGACGCAGAGATTGGAGTGCGCGCCATAGGAGAGGCCGACCGACGCGGATGCGCGCGAGATTTCCTCCATCGCCACCACATGTGCCACGTAGCTCATGCCGCTGCCGCCGAAATCGGGATCGGCCGTCATGCCGAGCAGGCCGAGCGACCCCAGTTCGGGCCAGAGATCGGCCGGGAAGGCGTCGCTGCGGTCGATCTCGGCGGCGCGCGGGGCGATGCGCTCCTGGGCGAAACGGCGCACCATGTCGCGCAGGGCCTCGATGTCGGCGTCAAGGCCGAAGCCCATCGTGTTGTCGAACATGCAGCTCCTCCGCTAGTGTTTCGCGCCCACGAGGCGCCGTGTCATGGCAAGATAGTTTTCGGCGACCTCGTCGACCGAAAAGCGTTCGTCCGGCCGGAACCAGACGATCACGCCGGTCACCATCTGGACGATGGCCATCGCCGTCAGGCCGACGTCGCCGATGCTGAAAGCTCCGCTTTCCGCGCCTTCGCGCAGAATGGCGCGCAGTTCCTTCTCGTAGCGCGTGCGCTGACGCAGTACCGCGCTCAGCCTTTCGCGCGACAGGCTGCGCAGTTCGAGGTTAGACACATGCGTGGCGTGGCGTCGCGCGACGTGGAAGCGGATGTGGTGCGTCACGAAGGCCGACAGGCGTGTGCCCGCGTCACCGTCCGGCCGGG
>JAEUMA010000534.1 GCA_016793565.1 Rhizobiaceae bacterium | reverse complement strand
GTGGCGGAAACGTAGGCGCGGGAGATGGCTGCGTACGCGGTTGCGGCCGTGGCGCAGGCTCCGCGAACTGGCGCTGCGGTTCCGGCGGCGCGACACGAACCGGCTCGGCCGGCCGCATGGGAGGCAACGGCGGCGGTGCTACGGGCCGGAGCGGCTCCGACTGAGGAGCGGGCTGGTGTAGCGGAGCGGAAGGCGCGGTGGCGTGCGGCAGCGGTGCCGCCGGCGCGACCGGAGGGAGGATGGCCGGTTGTTCGGGCGGGCGAGGGCGTGCGGGCTGCTGCGGAGTGGGCGGAGCAGGGCGGCGCGGTGCGCCCGCGCCTACACGGATCTCGCGTTCGACGACCACGTCCGTCGGGCCGCCGATGAGGATCAGGTGCTCGACGTCGTCGCGGCGCACCAGCACCAGCCGGCGATGGCTGTCGACGGCGGTGGCATCCATCACCGCCAGGCGCGTCTTGCGGTTGCGTCCGCCGGCCACGAAGGTCCCCGAAGTGAGGCCTCGGATGATGCGGATCGCGACCAGAACGATCACCAGCGCCACCAGCGCGAGCAGGGTCCAGAGCACCGCCGTGGCGTACTCCGGCCCGGCAAGGTTCTCCAACCAATCCCGCATCCGATTCCCTCGTCTGTCGCAGTGCCCCGAACGCGACAGTAACAAGGCGCGGCCATCCACCGCAAGGCGGCATCGGCGCAGGCAAAGGCTTGGATTCTTGCCTGTCCGTGTTTTGCGGCGGCATTTTTCGCGTTAGGTCTTTCGCGGGGCTTCACGATGTGATTCACCCGTGGCGCGGGCCGGGATGCCCGCCGAACAGGCAGGGGCGAATGGCCAGGGACGCGCGCGGCGATTTCTATCCGGTTCCGATCGTCGACCAGCAGACGCGTCCCGGCGTGGTTACGCGCCTAATCATCTTCATTGTGGTTCTCACTGCGTCAGCCATCGTCTTCGGCATTTTCCGGGAACGGCTGGGCGACACTTTTCTGCTCGGCATGCTCGGCGTGCTCGCCATGATCGGCGTCGGCTACCTCTTCGCCACGGCGATCGGCTTCGTGCAGATAGCGCCGCGTTCCGTGACCGATGAACTCAGCAAGGCCTTCGTCGATTCCGCGCCGCAGGGCCTTGTCGTTACCGATACCAAGGGCCGCATCGTCTATGCGAACCGCGCCTATGCCGAGATGACCGGCGCCGCCACCGGCACCGCCGTCAAGTCGGTCGAGGCGTTGCTGTCCGACATGCCGGAGGCCTCCGGCATCGTCTCGCGGCTGGTTTCCGGCTTGCGGGACGGCCTGCCGGGCGACGGAGAGTTCCGGCTCAGCCAGGCGATCCGGCCGGGCGCGGAGCCGGGCGCGCGCTGGTACCGCGTCGAGGCGCGGCCCTTCTCTGTACCCAACCAGCGCCAGCCGCTGCACGCGTGGCACCTGGCCGATATCTCCCGTGAGCGCGCCGAGCAGGAACGCTTCTTCCTGGATTTGCAGAAGGCCATCGACCATCTCGATCACGCGCCCGCCGGCTTCTTCGCGGCCGACCAGGAGGGTCGCGTCACCTATATCAACGCAACGCTGGCGGAATGGCTGGGCATCGACCTCACCAGTTTCACGCCGGGCTCCACGCGCCTGTCCGAGATCGTGGCCGGCGGCGGCATGGCGCTGGTGCGGTCCGTGAAGGCCGATCCCGGTTCAACCCGCAACGCTGTGATCGACCTCGACCTGACCAAGGTGACGGGTGAGGTGCTGCCGGTGCGTTTCATGCACCGCGTATCGGCGAGCCGCGACGGCGTCGGCGGCCCGACCCGCACCATCGTTCTCAACCGCGCCGAGGGCGAGGATGCGTCGGCCGACCTGCGCGCGGCAGAGGTTCGTTTCACGCGTTTCTTCAATTCCACGCCGATGGCCATCGCCGGCATCGACCAGAGCGGCCGAATCGTGCGCACGAACGCACCATTTCTGTCCATGTTCGGCGCGGTGGTGGATCGCGACGCGGTCGACCGGCGCGTCCGTTTCGACACCGTTATTCCTGCGCAGGACCGCGCGGCCTTCGCTGCGGCCTTCGAGAAGGCAAGGCAGCGCCAAGCCAACATCGCGCCGATCGACACCACGCTGCCCGCCGATGAGGAGCGCCACATCCGCTACTATGTCAGCGGGCTGGCCGAGGGCACGGAAGGCGACGGCACCGAGGAAGTGGCCATCGTCTTCGCCACGGAGACCACCGAGCAGAAGGCACTCGAAGCGCAGATGGCGCAGAGCCAGAAGATGCAGGCCGTGGGCGAACTCGCGGGCGGCATCGCTCACGACTTCAACAACGTGCTGACGGTGATCATCGTCGCTTCCGATCTGCTGCTCGCCAATCACCGGCCGTCGGACCCGTCTTTCCCCGACCTGATCAGCATCAAGCAGAACGCCAACCGCGCCGCCTCGCTGGTTCGCCAGCTGCTGGCCTTCTCGCGCAAGCAGACGCTGCGCCCGCAAGTGCTCAACCTCACCGACGTGCTGGCGGACCTGCGGCTGCTGCTCGCGCGCCTCGTCGGCAAGGACGTCCGGCTCAAGATCGAGCACGGCCGCGACCTCTGGCAGGTCAAGGCCGACGTCAGCCAGTTCGAGCAGGTCGTTGTCAATCTGGCGGCCAACGCGCGCGACGCGATGTCCGGCTCGGGTGACCTCACCGTGCGCACCCGCAACGTTTCCGCGGACGAGGCTGCGTCCTTCGGCTATCGTGAGCTGCCGGCGGCGGATTCGGTGCTGGTCGAGGTTCAGGACACCGGCACCGGCATGACGCCGGAGGTCATGAAGCGCATTTTCGAGCCGTTCTTCACCACCAAGGGCGTGGGGGCGGGCACTGGGCTCGGCCTTTCCATGGTCTACGGTATCGTCAAGCAGACGGGCGGCTACGTCTTCGTGGAGTCGGAGCTGGGCAAAGGCACCACCTTTCGCATTTTCCTTCCGCGCCACGTTCCCGAAACGAAGGCCGAGACGGCGGAGGTTACTGCGGGAGAGGCTCCCACCGCCGTCGCCAAGGCCGACAGCACGGCGGATCTTTCCGGCTCAGCGTCCGTGCTGCTGGTGGAGGACGAGGACGCGCTGCGCATGGGCGCCGTGCGCGCGCTCCAGCGGGGCGGATACACCGTGCACGAGGCATCCTCGGGCGTAGAAGCGCTGGAGATCTTCAAGGATCTCGACGGCCAGATCGACATCGTGGTGTCGGACGTGGTGATGCCGGAGATGGACGGCCCCACGCTTCTCGGCGAGTTGCGCAAGCTTCGGCCGGACATCAAGTTCGTCTTCGTGTCGGGCTATGCGGCAGACGCCTTCGACAAGAACCTGCCGGCGGACGCGCAGTTCGCTTTCCTGCCCAAGCCGTTTTCGCTCAAGCAACTGGCGACGATGGTCAAGGAAATGCTGGACGCCTAGTTGCGGTCGCGCTCTATTGCGACGCAGCGAGGTGGGTCGTGACGCCGCACAACCAGGCAAGCCGGGGCGACTATGCACAGGCGGTTCTTCTGCCCGGCGATCCGCTCAGGGCCGCCTGGATGGCAGAGAATTTTCTGGACGACGCCAGGCAGGTCAATGCGCTGCGGGGTTGCCTCGGCTTTACCGGCACATACAAGGGTGTGCCGCTTTCCATCCAGGCAACGGGAATGGGCAGCGCCTCGCTCGCCATCTACGCTCACGAACTGCTTGATGCATACCGCGCCCGTATCCTGATCCGCACCGGCACCTGCGGCGGTCTGAGCGACAAACTGCCGCTGCGAAGCCTGGTGCTGTCGCAGGCGGCGAGCACCGACAGCGCCGTTAACCGGCAGATGTTCTGGCCGTTCGACTATGCGCCGGCGGCCGATTTTCAGCTGCTGCGCGGCGCGGCCGACATCGCCCGGAACCTCGGCATGCAGCACACGGTAGGCCCAACCGTGTCCAGCGAGATCTTTTATCATCCGGATCCCAGCGCCCGCTATCAGACCGTCCGGCAGCACGGCGCGTTGGCCGTCGATATGGAGACGGCGGCGCTCTACACGGTCGTGGCACGGTTTGGCGCCAAGGCTTTGTCCATCTGCACGGTGGTGGACAATCTCGTGACCGGCGAAGAGACCGCGGAGAACGAGCGCCACGAACTCTTCCGCGAGATGACCTTGCTGGCCGCGGAGACGGCGGTCGCGGCTTCCGCGGAAGCCTGACGCGAAATGCGGGTCTTGGACGCCAAAGGCATCGTCCACCGCGGTTCTTTGCCAATCAATTCAGCAAAGATCGCTTGTGCCTAAAAATAAGGCTGATCTGCCTTGAAATTGGCACCCGTGCAATCTCCCGAAATCACCCAAAGACATTTCCTAAACCGATCGCACGCGTCTGAGCCAGCCGCTTCCCGGTTGATCCTGGCGCGTTAACACATTGGAAAGGATACCCTATCGCCTTTCGCGGGCGGTGGCGGACGTTAGCCGGCGATCGTCGACGATCCGCCTGGCACGGGCGTTGCATGGCTATGTGCGGTGCAACAAACCCAGTTCGGAGGTATCCACCAATGGGGGTCCACTTTTCCGCAATCACGAAGCTAGTCGCCGCGGGGGCGATAGCGGCCGGTATATCCTTCTCGGCGCCGGCGATGGCGCAGGAAGACACCATCAAGGTCGGCATTCTGCACTCGCTGTCGGGCACGATGGCGATTTCGGAGACGACGCTGAAGGATACGATGCTGTTTCTGATCGACGAGCAGAACAAGAAGGGCGGCCTGCTCGGGAGGAAGCTGGAAGCCGTGGTCGTCGATCCTGCGTCCGATTGGCCGCTGTTCGCTGAGAAGGCGCGCGAACTGATCAGCCAGGACAAGGTCGCGGCGGTGTTTGGTTGCTGGACCTCGGTCTCGCGCAAATCCGTTCTGCCGGTGTTCGAGGAACTGAACAACATCCTCTTCTACCCCGTGCAGTACGAGGGTGAGGAAAGCCAGCGCAACGTGTTCTACACGGGTGCCGCGCCCAACCAGCAGGCCATCCCCGCCGTCGACTACCTGATGAACGAAGAGGGCGTCGAGCGCTGGGTTCTGGCGGGCACCGACTACGTCTATCCGCAGACCACCAACAAGATCCTGAAGGCCTACCTGAATTCAAAGGGCGTGAAGGATGAGGACATCATGATCAACTACACGCCGTTCGGGCATTCCGATTGGCAGACGATCGTGACCGACATCAAGAATTTCGGCTCCGCCGGCAAGAAGACCGCCGTGGTCTCCACCATCAACGGCGACGCCAACGTGCCGTTCTACAAGGAACTCGCCAACCAGGGCATCAAGGCAGAGGACATCCCCGTCGTGGCCTTCTCGGTGGGCGAGGAGGAACTGGCCGGCCTCGACACCGCGCCGCTGGTCGGCCACCTGACCGCTTGGAACTACTTCCAGTCTGTCGACACTCCCGAGAACGAGGAGTTCATCGCCAAGTGGAAGGAATACACCAAGAACCCGAAGCGCGTCACGAACGACCCGATGGAAGCGCATGTGATCGGTTTCAACATGTGGGTCAAAGCGGTCGAGAAGGCCGGTACCACCGATCCGGACGCCGTCATCGACGCCCTCATCGGCGTATCGGTGCCGAACCTGTCGGGCGGCTACTCCACGATGATGCCGAACCACCACATCACCAAGCCCGTGCTGATCGGCGAAATCCAGGCCGACGGCCAGATGGAGACGGTGTGGCAGACCCCCGGGCTGGTGGTCGGCGACGAATGGTCGGATTACCTGCCGGACTCCAAGGACCTGATCTCCGATTGGCGGGCTCCGATGTCCTGCGGCAACTTCAACGTGGCCACCGGCAAGTGCGGCGGCAAGGGCGTCAACTGATCACCGCCTGACGCTACTGGCCACGGTCCTTTGACCGCGTCGCTTCCGGGCGGGCTCCCCTCCCGTCCGCCCGGAAGCCTGAAAACCCGCACTGAGGCACCTTCATGAACCTACTGCGCGTCTTCGGTTTGTTGGTGATGTTCCTGGGCGGTGCTTTCGGCGGCCGCGCCGACGAGGCCGTGCTGCGCGAGATCGTCGGCAAATTTGCCGTCAGCAAGAATTTCCAGTCCACCGAGGCAATCGTCGGCGAACTCGCCGGCACCGGCGATCCAGCCGTGCAACGGCCGCTCGCCGCACTTGCCGACGGCAACCTCTATTTCCGCAAATCCGACAATGCCGTCTTCATCGGCAAGGAAGCCGGCCAGCAGGTCGCCCTGACCGATCCACTGACGGGCGAGGCCGCGGGCGAGGCCGCCAAGTCGGAAGTCGCCAAAATCAAGGTCAACAACGGCTTGAGACGCGCCATCCGTGATGCGCTGGGCACCCTGACGCTGGGTTCCGACGACCCCGCTGTGCGTTCGGCGGCCGCCGACACGATGCTGCGCACGCCCGATCCGGCGGCGATCGAGGTTCTCGACGCCGCCATCGCCAAGGAAACGGTCACGTCGGTCAAGCTGAAGCTCGAACAGGCCCGCGCGGCCGCGGTGCTGGCCTCGGACATGTCGGAGGCAGACAAGCTCGCCGCCATATCGCTGATCGCCAAGCGGGGCGGTCGCGATGCGCTTTCTCTGCTCACCGGCTTTGCCGCCAATGCGCCGGAAGGCGCTCCTCGCGACGCCGCGACGGCGGAGATCGGCCACATCAACAGTTCGCTGGCGCTTTGGTCTGCCGCGCAAAACATCTGGTACGGCATTTCGCTGGGTTCGGTGCTCCTCTTGGCGGCGATCGGCCTCGCCATCACCTTCGGCGTGATGGGCGTCATCAATATGGCGCACGGCGAGATGGTGATGCTGGGCGCCTACACCACCTTCGTGGTGCAGGAAGTGATCCGTACATCTGCGCCGGGCCTCTTCGACTGGTCGCTGGCGATCGCTCTGCCGCTCGCCTTTCTTGTCGCCGGCGGGGTCGGCCTTGTGATCGAGCGCGGCGTGATCCGCTTTCTCTACGGCCGGCCGCTGGAGACGCTGCTTGCGACTTGGGGCGTCTCGCTCATTCTCCAGCAGACCGTGCGCACCATTTTCGGGCCGACCAACCGCGAGGTGGGCAACCCGTCCTGGATGTCGGGCGGCTTCGAGATCGGGCAGCTGGCCTTCACCTGGAACCGGCTGTGGATCGTCGTCTTCTCGCTCGCGGTCTTCTTCGCGCTGCTCTACGTGATGAAGCGCACGTCCTGGGGCCTGCAGATGCGCGCCGTCACCGCCAACCGGCGCATGGCCGCCTCGATGGGCATCCGAACACCGTGGGTCGACGCGCTGACCTTTGCGCTGGGATCCGGGATCGCAGGCATCGCAGGCGTGGCGCTCAGCCAGATCGACAACGTCTCGCCCAATCTCGGCCAGAGCTACATCATCGACAGCTTCATGGTGGTGGTGTTCGGCGGCGTCGGCAATCTCTGGGGCACGCTGGTCGGCGCCTTCTCGCTGGGTATCGTCAACAAGTTCCTCGAGCCCTATGCCGGCGCGGTGCTGGGCAAGATCCTGGTGCTGGTGCTTATCATCCTGTTCATCCAGAAGCGGCCACGCGGCCTGTTCGCGCTCAAGGGGAGGGCGATCGAGGCATGATCACCGAGCGCTTCTTCGCCAACACCACGGATCGCCGCGTGGTGTTCGCCATCGCGGCGCTGCTCGCAGCGGCGATCCTGGTGCCGATCCTCAATCTGATCGTTCCGGCCGATAGCGCCTTCCATGTTCCGCCCTACATGGTGGCGCTGGTCGGCAAATATCTCTGCTACGCTCTGCTCGCGCTCTCGCTCGATCTCGTGTGGGGCTATTGCGGCATCCTCTCGCTGGGCCACGGCGCCTTCTTCGCGCTGGGCGGCTATGCGATGGGAATGTACCTGATGCGGCAGATCGGCGATCGCGGCGTGTACGGCAATCCGGTGCTGCCGGACTTCATGGTCTTCCTCAACTGGAAGGAGCTGCCGGTTGCCTGGTGGGGGTTCGAGTATTTCCCCTATGCGAT
>JAEUMA010000199.1 GCA_016793565.1 Rhizobiaceae bacterium | reverse complement strand
TCGATCGCGGCGACCTTGCCGGCCGCCCTCGCCGCGCCCGCGATCCGGGCAAGGGCGTCTACGAGCGCCTCGCTGAACGCGCCGACCGTCAGGCCGAGCGATGCCGAGAGGTCGGCCGGACCGGCAAAGAGGACGTCGACGCCGTCGACCGCCGCAATGGCATCGACGTTTTCGAGCGCCTTCGCGCTTTCGATCTGGACGATGACGGTGGTGGCGTCATTGGCCGCGCGGACGTGGCCGTCGAAGTCGTTGTAATAGTCGGACGCCCGCCAGGGTCCGATCCCGCGCCGGCCCTGCGGCGGATATTTGCAGGCGTCGACGACCTCCCGTGCTTCCTCGGCGCTGTCGACCATCGGGATCATCACGCCGACCGCGCCGGCGTCGAGCGCCGTCTTGATGTCGGACGGACCGTTCCACCGCGGCCGGAAGATGACGGGCTTGCGATGAAGGTCGGCTGACGGCAACAATGCGCTGAGGGAATGTGCGTCGATCGGTGAGTGCTCGCCGTCGACGAGCAGGAAATCGAAGTCCAGCCGCGCGGCCAGTTCCACCACGATCGGATGCGGAATGCCGATCCACGGGCCGAAGATCGGTTCGGCGCCTCTGATCTTGTCCTTCAGCGACCTGCCCAGCGCGATGCTCATGTGCCTTTGCCTCTTCCCAATACGTTCTCGCGCCGAGGCGTCACGCGGCCGCGGCGCGCGGAAGCGGCGGCTGTCCGAGGATCATGGCAGCCGCCTTTTCCGCGATCATCATCGTCGGCGCATTGGTGTTGCCGGTGACCAGGGCGGGCATGACAGATGTGTCCACCACGCGCAAATTTTCGACGCCGCGCACCTTCAGACGGGCATCGACCACCGCGAAGCGGTCGGAATCCGTGCCCATCTTGCAGGTGCCGGCCGGGTGGTAGCCGGAGATGGCGTGGCGACGCACATAGTCTAGGATGTCGTGATCCGATCTCACTTCAGGACCGGGGCCGATCTCCGCCTTGCGATACGGATCGAACGCGGCCTGCTCGCCGATCTCGCGCGCGGCGCGCACCCCTTCGACCATCTCACGCCTATCCTTCTCCTCGCTGAGATAGCGCGGGTCGATGAGCGGCGCATCGGCCATACGCCCGGATCGCAGCCCTATCGAGCCGCGGCTGTCCGGACGCATCTGGTTGATGTCGATCTGGTAGCCGGCAGCGGCCGATTTGCGATGGCTCTTCGGGTCCTCGATCAGCAGCATGGGCGTGAAGAAGAATTGCAGCTCGGGTGCGCCGTCGACCTCGCTGGAACGGAAGGCGCCGCAGCTCCAGAAAGGATGCGCCCCAGGCCCCGACTTGGTCAGCAGATAGCGCAGGCCGAGCATCACCCCCCTGTCGATGCGCTGGTAGCGGTCGAACGTCGTGTCAGGCCGGGTGGTCTCATATTGGATCGGCAGCGCGAGATGGTCCTGCAGATTGGCGCCCACGCCCGGCAAATCTACTGCGACCTCGACCGACGCACGCCGCAACTCGCCTTCCGGCCCTATACCGGACACCATCAGCAGTTGCGGCGATGTGATGGCGCCGAGCGCAACGATGATCTCGCCGCCCATGATGTCCGTGACCGCGCCGTTCCGGTTCACGCTTACGCCGACCGCGCGGCCGCTCTTCAGGAGAATCCGCTCGCAGATCGTCTCGGACATGATGGTGAGGTTGCTGCGATGCAGGATGGGCCGGATGTAGGCGGTGGCGGCGTCGCTGCGCTGGCCGTCGCTCACACTCACATCGTAGATGCCGTAGCCATGCTGTCGCGCACCGTTGAAGTCGGGGTTGGATTCGTATCCGGCCTGCTTCGCAGCCGCCAAGAAGGCGAGGTCGATCGGCGCCGCGCCGCCGGCATGGCTGGTGCGCAGAGGGCCGCCGGTTCCGTGGAACTCGTTCTCGCCACGATGGCTGTCCTCCATGCGCCGGAAGTACGGCAGCACGTCGGCGTAGGACCAGCCCTCGAGGCCGCGCTGCCGCCAGCCGTCATAGTCGGCGGGATTGCCGCGGATGTAGACCATGCCGTTGATGGTCGAGGATCCGCCCAGCCTGCGTCCGCGCGGCCAGTAGACCTCGCGCCCGAACATTTCCGCCTGCGGCACGGTTCGATAGGCCCAGTCATAGGCGCGCTTGCCGAAAATGAAGCCGTTGGCCGTCGGCATGCTGACGAAGATGCTCCGCCGCGACGAGCCCGCCTCTATCAGCAGCACCTTGTTGGCCGGGTCCGCGCTCAGCCGGTTGGCCAGAACGCAACCGGCCGACCCGCCGCCCGCGATGATGAAATCGTACGTCATGAAACCTTGCATCGAGTGCGTTTCAAGGTCTTCGATCGCCGGGGGAACGGGCCGTTGGTCACCCGATCCGGCAACACCTGCTTGCCGGCGGCGCAGGAACGCGCGCCGCCGAAGATAGCGATAGACCGCCTCGCCTAGCTCGCCCGAGCGCCGACCGGCGTCAGGCTGCCGGCCGATAGATCAGCGTGTGCCTGCCAGCCACTCGCCTTCGATCTTCGGCCGGTTGGCGTCGATCCATTCCTTGGCGACCTGATCGACAGGCTTCTTGTCGACCTCCATGGCCAGGATCCAATTGTTCACGTCTTCGGGGGTCAGCGTCACCTGGGTCAGAAACTGCGCGATCTTGGGCGCCCGTTCGGCAAGCTGCTTGGAGTGCGCGACGTAGACGCGCGTCGGCGGCTGGCTGCACTTGATGTCGCTCGCCTCCAGCCAGTCGTTGCGCTGGCCGGGCTGGTAGAAGGTATAGCAGCCATCGGCCTTGTAGCGGTCGGTGCCTTTGGCGTCGTCGGTCGTATAGCCGTCGAACGGCGGTTCCTCGAGCTTCACCAGGTCGTAGGCGGCAAAGATCCATTCCGGCGTCCAATAGTAGAAGGCGATGGGCTTCTTGCTTTCATAGGCATCCTTCAGAAGCGCCAGTTCGATCGCCTGGTCGACATTGGTCAGTTCCATCGTCTTGTCGAAGCCGTAGGACTTGGCGCGCACCTGGGTGTGGTTGTTCGATTCCCAGCCAGTAGCGCCGGCCCAGATCTCGCCGAGCCCGTTGCCGTCCGAATCGAACAGCTTGGCGACATCCGGCTTGGCGAGATCGCCCAGCGCCTTCACGCCGTGCTCGTCGGCGACATATTTCGGAATGAAGATGCCCTCGGTGCCCTCGTACGGCGTCTTGTTGAAGATGATGGTCTCCGCGCTGCCAGGCAGAACGTAGTTCTTCATCTGCGCCGGCAGGTGATCCGACCACACGTCGGCCACGACATCGACGCTGCCGTCGCCCTTGTTCATGCTCTCGTAAAGCGCCTCCTGTGCGGCGGAAATCGTGCTGACGTCGGCGTCGAGATACTCCGTCATGATCTGGTTGAGGACCTGCTCGATCGCCCTCGAACCCGGCCAGTCGAGTTCGCCGATCACCACCTGGTCCTTGGCGACGGCGGCGCCGGCCGACATTGCCAGGATCGCCGCTGCCGCGACGCTGCATTTCCATCCTTTGAACATCACGAAACTCCCCTTCTGTTTTCTTCGAACGCGTTGGCGCATGCCAAGATCATGGATCGGTGTGGGTGGGGCGGCGTGCGCGCCCCCGGATCATTCTGTCGAGCATCATGGCGCACACGACGATGGCGATGCCCGCAAGGAAGCCCTGGCCCGTCTTCAGCATCTGCAGCGAGCGGATGACGTCGAGGCCGAGGCCGCCGGCGCCGATCATCGCGGCGACGACCACCATCGACAGGCACATCATGATCGTCTGGTTGATGCCGAGCCGGATCGACGGCACGGCGAGCGGAAGCTCGACCTTCAGCAGCATCTGCAGCGGCGAGGCACCGAAAGCCTCGGCCGCCTCCTTGACGTTCTTCGGCACCTGCCGGATGCCGAGCGCCGTCAGGCGCACGATAGGCGGCAGCGCGAAGATCACGGTGGCAATGACGCCCGGCGGCTTGCCGATCGAGAAGAAGGCGACCGCCGGGATCAGGTAGACGAAGGTCGGCAGCGTCTGCATGACGTCGAGCACGGGTTCGAGCACGGTCATCGCCTTGCGGCTCTTGGCGGCGAGGATGCCGAGCGGCAGACCGAACAGGACGCAGATGATCACCGAGGTTGCGATCAGCGCCAGCGTGCCCATGCTCTTTTCCCAGAAGCCGAACAGGCCGAGATAGGCAAGGCATGCGGCGGTGAAGAGCATGGCGCGCCAGCCCGATAGCCAGAACGCCAGGAGCAGCGCCACCAGCGCGACGACGGGCCAGGGCGTCGAGACGAAGACCACCTCGAGAAAATTGAGCACAATGCGAAGGATCGCTGTGAGGCCGTCGAAGAAATCGACCCAGTTGCGCTTCATCCAGGTGACGGCGTCGTCGAAGACCTGCGCGGTCGAAGTGTCGAGCCCGCGCGGTGCCGGGAACTTCATCAGAAAATCGGCCGGCGCCGGCGCGACGAACCGGTAGATGGTGAGCCCGTAGCCGAAGACGAGGATGGCAAGGCCGATCAGCGTCGTGGTGCCGGTATTTACGCCGGCGTCGACGCGATGGCGCTCGCCACGGGCAACGCTGAGCGCCCCGGCCACGGCGGTAAGGCTGCGAGCGACGACGATTACGACAAGGCCGAGCCAGAAATTCGCACCGGAGGAACCCTCCGCGGCGAAGATGCCGCGCAGCAGGACGACCAGCCCGATGACCTCGACGATCGCGCAAGCCGCTAACAGACCCCACATGCCGTGATGGGCAGCCCACAGTGGGCCGCCCAGAAACGCGTTCAGCAGGGTCCGCTGCTGACTTGCCTTCCCGGTATCGGCCATGCTGACCGCTTGATCAGCCATGGGCCTGGCTCCCGCCCATGCTTTTCAGGACCGAAACGCGGTCGACAAGCCCGACGACGGCGCCGGCCTCGTCAACGATCGCCACCGGCCGCTCGCTGGCCGCAACCAGGCTTGCGAGTTCGCCGAGCGTCGTATCCGGCCTGCCCCGTGCACCGTTCTGGTCCGCGTGGGCGGTCGGTGGCGCCATGATGTCAGCCGCCCGTACCGTCTTCAATTCGGAAACGCCGGCAACGAAGTCGGCCACGTACTGGTCGGCGGGCCGACTGACGATCTGCGAGGGCGTGCCAACCTGAACCACGCGGCCGTCCCGCATGATGGCGATCGTCTTGCCGACACGCATCGCTTCATCGAGGTCGTGCGTGATGAACACGGTGGTCTTGCGCATCACCCGGGATAGTTCAATGAACTGGTCCTGCAACTGGCGTCGGATCAGTGGATCGAGCGCGCCAAACGGTTCGTCCATGAGCAGGATGTCCGGGTCGCCCGCGAGTGCCCGCGCGAGGCCGACGCGCTGCTGCATGCCGCCGGAAAGCTCGTCCGGGAAGCGGTGTTCCCACCCCGACAGCTCGACCAGCCGCAGCATTTCTGCCGCGCGCTCCATGCGCTCGGCACGCCGGATCTTGCGCAGTTCGAGGCCGAAGGCGACGTTCTCGATCACCGTACGATGCGGCAGAAGCGCGAAGTCTTGGAACACCATGGCGATCTTCGAGGCGCGCAATGCCCGCAACTGCCTGGCGGCAAGCGCGGAGATGCTCTGGCCATGGATGAAGATTTCG
Organism: Rhizobiaceae bacterium; assembly: GCA_016793565.1. Taxonomy (GTDB): domain Bacteria; phylum Pseudomonadota; class Alphaproteobacteria; order Rhizobiales; family Rhizobiaceae; genus JAEUMA01. The sequence goes on along the minus strand of JAEUMA010000199.1, from coordinate 218 downwards.
CCCGAAGTGGGCCGGATGAGGCCGTTGATATGACGGACGAGCGTCGACTTGCCCGAGCCCGACAAGCCCATGATGCAGAAAATCTCGCCTTCCGGGATGGCCAGATTGACGTCCGCGACACCGACGACGCAGCCGTAGCGCGCGATGATGTCCCGTTTCTCCAGCGCCCCGCCGCTGCTGCTGGCGGCGAACGCCTCTTCGGCGCGCTGGCCGAACAA
>JAEUMA010000503.1 GCA_016793565.1 Rhizobiaceae bacterium | reverse complement strand
TGAACCTCATCGCCGCCGCCATAGCCTTCCTCGCCGCAGCGCTGTGCATCCTGTTCGGCGTCACCCGTACGGGCACATGGCTGATCGAACGACGCAATCCGCCGGTGGGCGCCTTCATCGAGGCCGGCGGCGGCCTCATCCACTACGTCTATCTGCCGCCACCTTCGCCCGATGCGCCGGTGCTGGTGTTCCTGCATGGCGCGAGCGGCAATCTCAACGACCAGATGCTGCCGCTGCGGCCCCGCTTCGAGGGCGCATTCGGAATGCTTTTCTTCGACCGGCCAGGGCACGGCTGGTCCGAGCGCGGCGAGGGCAATGACAGCCTCGACGGCCAGGCGGCGACGCTGGCCAAGCTGATGGATCGCCTCGCCATAGGGCGCGCGATCCTGGTCGGCCATTCCTTCGGCGGCGCGCTGGCCGCGGCCTTCGCGCTCGACTATCCAGCCCGCACCGCCGGCCTGGTCTTCCTGTCGGCGGCGACGCATCCTTGGCCGGGCGGCGCGACCTCCTGGTACTACAGCGTGGCGGCCCTTCCCGGCGTCGGCTGGCTGTTCTCCCAGACGCTGACGCTGCCGGCCGGCTGGGCACGCATGGCTGCCTCCGCCGCATGCGTCTTCGCGCCCAACCCGCTGCCGGCCGACTACCTGCGCAGCGCCGAGATCGCGCTGGTGCTGCGGCCATCGGCTTTCCGCGCCAATGCTATCGACGTCGAGGGGCTTTACCGCTTCGCCAAGGCCGCCGCGCCCCGCTACCGCGAGATCGGCGCACCGACCGTCGTCATTTCCGGCGACAGCGACACCGTCGTCTACGAGGAGATCCACAGCGCGGGATTGGCGCGCGACATTCCCGGCGCCGAGATGGTCTGGATCCACAATCTCGGCCACAAGCCGGACTGGATCGCGCCGGAGCTGGTCGCCGCCGCGGTCCGCAAGGTCGCCGGCGATACGGTCGACCTTGCTTCCGTGGCGCGCGCGGTGGAGGCGCGGATAGCGGCCGACGCACATGGCGCGGACTGCGTGGACGAAAAGCCGGCGCTGGCGGTGCAGTAACGCCGCCGGACGAGGCCGGTCAGGCTCCCGTATCGGCCGAGACGTAGGCGATGCGCAGCATGTTGGTGGCGCCGGGGGTGCGCAGCGGCACGCCGGCCGTTACGATGATGCGGTCGCCCGGGCGTGCGAACCCTTCCCGGTTGGCGATGCGGCAGGCACGGTCCACCATGTCGTCGAGGTCGACCGCGTCCGGCGTGACCACGCAATGGGTGCCCCACAGAAGCGATAGCCGCCGCGCCGTCTCGACGATCGGCGACAGCGCCACGATCGGCACCTGCGGCCGCTCGCGCGCGGCGCGCAGGCCGGTGTTGCCCGACGCCGTGTAGGTGACGATCGCCGAAGCTTTCAGCGTCTCCGCGATCTGCCTTGCGGCGAGCGAGATGGCGTCCGGACCGGTCGCCTCCGGCTCGGAGCGCTGCGCGTTGATGATGCCCGGATAGGTCGGGTCCTGCTCGACCCGCTCGGCGATGCGGTTCATCATCGACACCGCCTCGACCGGATACTTGCCCGCCGCCGACTCCGCCGACAGCATGATGGCGTCGGCGCCCTCGAAGACGGCGATGGACACGTCCGAAACCTCGGCGCGCGTCGGCACCGGCGCGGAGATCATCGATTCCAGCATCTGCGTGGCGACCACCACGGGCTTGCCGGCGCGGCGCGCGGCGCGCGTCATCTGCTTCTGGATGCCGGGAACCGCCTCCAGCGGCATCTCGACGCCGAGATCGCCGCGCGCCACCATCAGCGCATCCGAGATTTCGAGGATTTCCGCCAGGCGCTGCACGGCCTGCGGCTTCTCGATCTTCGACATAATGGAAGCACGTCCCCGCGCGAGCTTGCGCGCCTCGGCCACGTCCTCCGGTCGCTGGATGAACGACAGCGCCAGCCAGTCGACGCCGGTCTCGGCCACAGCCTCGAGGTCGGCGCGATCCTTCGGCGTCAAAGCTCCCACCGGCAGCACGGTGTCTGGCAGGCTGACGCCCTTGCGGTCCGATATCGCCGTCCCCGCGACGACGACGCAGACGATCGACTTGCCGTCGGTCTCGACCGCCTTGAGCTCGACCTTGCCGTCATCGATCAGCAGGCGATGGCCAACTTCGACCGAACGCAGGATTTCGGGATGCGGCAGGTAGACGCGGTTGGCGTCGCCCGGCGTCTCGTCGTCGTCCAGCGTGAAGCGCTGGCCTACCGTGAGTTCCTCGCGGCCATTGGCGAACTTGCCAAGACGCAGTTTCGGGCCCTGCAGGTCGGCGAGGATGCCTATCGGACGGCCGATCGCCTTTTCGACCGAGCGGATGCGGCCAACAAGGATGCGCATCTGGTCGTGGTCGGTATGGCTCATATTGATGCGAAAGACATCCGCGCCGGCCTGGAACAGCTTGCGGATCATGCCCTCGTCCGACGAGGCAGGCCCCAGCGTGGCCAGGATCTTGACTTTGCGGTTGCGTCTCATGGCGTTCCCGTTCCCGCGGAAGCGGTTCCGTCCGGCGCAGGTTCGTCGGTCAGCTGGACCATCCAGCTGGCCTGTTCGCCGGTGTCGTATTCCTGGAAGCCGGCGCGCTGGAAACCCCGGGGCACGCAATCGTTGACGCCAGAAATCTTGAATTCCTTCTCGGCCACGCACATCGTGATCGGGCCGTCCCATCGGCCGCCGCGTTCCGCGTCCTCGGCGTAGAGATAGTAGAAGCGCGAGGACAGCTCGCCCTCGATCAGCGTCTTGCAGCTCGATCCCTCGATATGCCACCAGCCCTCGGTGACCCACCCGGCCTGCGCGCGATAGCCGATCGCCACCCCGACGAGGTTCTGCGTGGCGTTGCAGACGCGGAAATCCGCCCTTGCGGCCGAAATGCCGCACAGCGACGCCAAGGCCATCGCCAGTGCTGCGGCGACGCCCAACAAGGCCCGGCGACCAAGCGGCGTTGCGCCGGCGTCCATCCTGAAAACCCTCATCCGCGTCGATGGCATCCCGAGACCCTTTTCGGCAAAGTCGCCTTCCATGTCAACGCAATGCGGCCGTCGTTCCAATCGATTTAGGAGCGCTCGGCCCGGCGTCGCCGGGTTGCGAGCTTGCCTGCAACCGTGGCCAAACGACGGCATTGCATGCCGGCTTCCTTCATGGGAATGACGGAACGCCGCCGCGAGGGAGCCGCATGACCCGTTCCACCGTCTTCAATCCGTTCGATGTCGTCGACGGCGACCGCGGGAAGGGGCTCGTGCTGGTTGCGGACCACGCGGGGCGCGGCATGCCGGACGAATTCGGCAGCCTCGGCCTGCCGGCCAGCGAATTCGAACGGCATATCGCCTATGACATCGGCGTCGAATGGCTGACGCGGGAACTGGCCGCGCTGACCGGCGCGCCGGCCGTGCTCGCCAATTTCTCGCGCCTGCTGATCGACCCAAACCGCGGCGAGGAAGACCCGACCCTGATTCGCCAGCTCTACGACGGCACGGTGATCGGCGGGAACTACCCGATGGCGCCCGATGAGCGCGAGCGCCGGCTGGACGGCTTCTACCGCCCCTACCACGACGCGGTCGGTTCCATGATCGCGTCGGTCGCCACAGCGACGGGAACCGCGCCCTTCATCGTCTCGCTGCACTCGTTCACGCCGGTGATGCAGGGTTTTGCGCGGCCCTGGCATGTCGGCATCCTGTGGGACGCCGATCCGCGCGCCGCGCTGCCGCTGATCGAAATGCTGTCGGGGGAGCCCGACCTCGTCGTCG
>JAEUMA010000486.1 GCA_016793565.1 Rhizobiaceae bacterium | reverse complement strand
GCCGGTCAGGCAGGGCCAGCGCGTCGAGCGCGGCGACCTGATCATGCGCCTGGACGCCTCCGACAAGGAAGCAGCCATCCGCATGTCGGAGAGCGTGGTGACGCAGCGCGAAGGCGAGGCTGCCGCCGCTGAGCGGCTGGTCAAGGGCGGCAACGCGCCCCGGCTGCAGGCCGACCAGGCGCGCGCCGCGCTCGCCGCCGCCAAGGCGCAACTGGAGAGCGCTAAGGCGGAACTGGCGCAGTACGAGATCCGTGCGCCCTTCAACGGGCTGATCGACCGCGTCCCGGTCCAGCGCGGCAGCGCGATCCTGGCCGGCACAGAGGTCGCCACGCTGATCAATCTCGATCCGCTTCTGGCGGTCGGCGAGGTCAGCGAGCGCGATCTCGGCTACCTGAAGGTGGGCGACGCGGCCGAGATCCGCCTCGTCGACGGCAAGACGGTGAAGGGCAGCCTGCGCTACATCAGCCGCGACGCCTCGACCGCCACGCGCACTTTCCGCGTCGAGGTGGCGATCCCCAACGAGGACAAGTCGCTGCCCGCCGGCATGACGGCGGAAATCACCCTGCTCGCAGAGCCGACCGACTCGGTCATGCTGCCGCGCTCGGTGGTCACGCTGAGTTCCGCCGGCGATCTCGGCATTCGCGCCGTCGACGGCGACAACAAGGTCGTCTTCTTCCCCATCGACCTCGTCGACGATACGCCGAAGGGACTGGTGCTGGCGGGCGTTCCCGCCGATGCGCGCGTCATCGTGGCCGGGCAGGACCTGGTGAGCGAGGGCGATGCGGTGAAGGCGGTCGATGCCGACGCGGCGACGATCCAGAAGCTGACCGGCCAGGCCCCGAGCGGGACCTGAGCGGGCAAATCGTGGAACGGTCATGGACATCGTCAAGCTAGCGATCAAGAACGCGCGTCTGACGCTTTCCGTTCTGGTGTTCCTGGTGATCGCCGGAGCGCTGGCCTATCGCGCCGTGCCGAAGGAGGCAGAGCCCGACGTCGCGATCCCGGTCATGTATGTCAGCCTGGTCTATCACGGGATCTCGCCGGAGGATTCCGAACGCCTCCTGCTCAGGCCGGTCGAATCGCAGCTGAAGAGCCTCAAGGGCCTCAAGGAGATGAAGTCCGCCGCCTTCGAGGGCGGTGGCTACGTGCTGGTCGAGTTCGATCCGTCTACCGATCTCGGCGACGCGCTGATCGACACCCGCAACAAGGTCCAGGACGCCAAGCGCGACCTGCCCGCCGGTGTTGAGGAGCCGACGGTCAACGAGGTCAACATCTCCGAGTTTCCGGTGCTCGTCGTGACGCTGTCGGGCAACGTGCCGGAACGCACGCTGACGGCCGCCGCCAAGGAGTTGCGCGACCGTATCGAGGAAGTGCCCGGCGTGCTGGAAGGCGTGATCCAGGGATCGCGCGACGAGCAGGTCGAGGCCATCATCGACCCCGTCAAGCTGTCGTCCTACGGTATCCGGCTCGACCAGCTGATCCAGGGCATCGCCATGTCCAACAGCCTGGTCGCGGCCGGCGCGATCGAGGGCTCGGAGGGCAAGTACTCCGTCAAGGTCCCCGCGCTGATCGAGACACCGGGCGACATCGCCGATCTGCCGATCATAGCCGGGCCGGACGCGGTCGTGCGCGCGCAGGATCTGGCGACCATCCGCTCCACCTTCAAGGACGCGGAGACGATCACCCGGCTCGATGGCAAGCCGGCGATCGCCATCGAGGTGAAGAAGCGGATCGGCGCCAACATCGTCGAGACGATCGGCGGCGCCAAGGCCGTCGCCGACGCCTTCCTCAAGGAGGCGCCCGAGGGGATGGAAGTCACCTACACGCAGGACAAGTCGGTCTTCGTCAACACGCTGCTCAACGACCTGCAGAACCACGTGATGATCGCCGTCGTCCTCGTGTTCATCGTCATCCTTTACGCCCTTTCGGGCCGCGCCTCGCTGCTGATCGGCCTGGCCATCCCGTCGTCCTTCCTGATGGGCATCCTGGCGCTGGCGATGATGGGGTACACGATCAACATGATCGTGCTGTTCTCGCTGATCCTGGCGGTCGGAATGCTGGTCGACGACGCCATCATCGTCACCGAATTCGCCGAGCGGCGCATGTCCGAGGGCATGCCCAGGGAGGAAGCTTTCGAGCTTGCCGCCAAACGCATGGCCGGGCCGGTCATCGCGGCGACGATGACACGCATCGCCGCCTTCTCGCCGCTGCTGTTCTGGCCCGGCATCATCGGCGACTTCATGAAATATCTGCCGATCACGCTGATCGTCACGCTTGCCGCGTCCATGGCCTATGCGCTGATCTTCGCGCCGACGCTGGGCGCCAAGTTCGCCAAGGCGCCCGACCATGCCGAGGAGGAGCAGCCCGACGGCCTCTACATGGCCGTCGTCAAGCAGGCGGTGCGCTTCCCCAAGACCGTGCTGCTGCTGACCGTCGCGCTGCTGGTGGCCGTGCCTTTCGCCTATTCGAAATTCGGTGCCGGCGTGGAGTTCTTCCCGACGGTCGAGCCCGACTATGGCCTGCTCTACGTGCATGCGCGCGGCAACCTCTCGCTTGCCGAGATGGACGCGGCTACCCGCGAGGCGGAAAAGCGCATCCTCGGATGGCCGGGCATCAAGTCCGTCTACACCCGCGCCGGCAAGACGCGCGGCGGTGGCGCCGAGATCCCCGAGGACGTGGTCGGGGTGATCCAGTACGAATTCGTCGACTGGCGCGAGCGCAAGTCCGCGCACGCCATTCTCGACGAGCTGCGCGTGGCGATGGCAGGCATTCCGGGCGTCGACGTCGAGGTACGCGTGCCGGATGCCGGCCCGCCCACGGGCAAGCCCATCCAGGTCCAGCTGTCGGCCGCAGATCCGGCCGGGCTGAACGACAAGGCCCGCGAAGTGGCAGCCGCCGTCGCCAAGGTTCCCGGCGTCATCGACGTCTCCGACGGCCTGCCGCCGCCGGGCGTGGACTGGTCCCTGGAGGTCGACCGCTCGAAGGCGGCGCAGTTCGGCGTCAGCCCCACCGCGGTCGGCACCGTGGTGCAACTGGTGACGACGGGCCTGAAGCTGACCGACTATCGCCCGGCTGGCGCCGACGACGCCGTCGACATCCGTCTGCGCCTGCCCGAGGACCGCCGCACGCTCGCCACGCTCGACCAGATGCGGCTGGAGACCAGCCAGGGTTCGGTTCCCATCTCGAATTTCGTGTCGAGAAAGGCCGAACCGACCGTCGGCATTCTGAACCGCATCGACGGCAAGCGCACCATCACCGTCCAGGGCAACGTCGCCTCCGGTCATCAGGTGGCGGCTGTACAGGCCGAGGTCAGCAAGGTGGTGGCAGGCATGGATCTGCCGGGCATCGACTGGAAGCTGGCCGGTTCCAACGAGGATAGCGAGGAGGCCAGCGCCTTCCTCGGCAATGCCTTCGGCGCGGCGATCTTCCTGATCTTCCTGGTGCTGCTCGCGCAGTTCAACAAGTTCACCAGCGTGTTCCTGGTTCTGTCCTGCGTGATCATGGCGACGATCGGCGCGCTGCTCGGCATGATGCTGACCGGTCAGCCCTTCGTCATCGTCATGTCCGGCATCGGCATCATCGCGCTGGCCGGCGTGGTGGTGAACAACAACATCGTGCTGATCGACACCTATGACCGGCTGCGCGACGAAGGCTGGAACAAGCGCGATGCCGTGCTGCAGACCTGCCGCGAGCGCGCCCGCCCGGTCGTGCTGACGGCGCTGTCGGCCATTCTCGGCGTGCTGCCGATCGCCTTCGGGCTCGGCCTCGAACTGTTCCACCACGAGACGACTATCAACGCACCGTCGACGCAATGGTGGATCGCGCTCTCTTCGGCCATCGTGTTCGGCCTCTCCTTCGCGACCGTGCTGACGCTGGTCGTGACGCCGTCGATGCTGATGGTGTTCACCCGCGAGAACAGGCCGGAGGGCGAGCGTCGGCGCGGCTGGCTTTCGCGTCTGTTCCGCCGCAAGGATACCGCTAAACCTTCGCCCACGGTGCCGGTAGCGGCGGAGTAGCGCCGGCGGTCGCCGGCCTCCGCCAAGTCCGGGCCGAGCGCCTATTTTCCGTGGTCGTAGTCCGCGGCGTGTGCGAGGCCCGCGACCAGCGCGACGGCGACGAGGCAGATCGACAGGCCGATGAACACCGGCGAGAAACCGGCGTGCTGGGCGACGAAGCCGATCGGCGAGGGCGCCAGCAGGATGCCGCTGTAGCCCATCGTCGTCACCACGCTCATGCCGGTGCTGGAAGCGATGCCCGGCTGGTTGCCGGCGGCGGAAAAGGCGATCGGCACGGTGTTGGCTATGGCGAAGCCGGTGATGGCGAAGGCCAGGATAGCCAGCCACGGCCAGGGCGCGACGCCGGCGACGAACAGGCCGCCGGCCGAGATCAGGGCCGAAATCCGCAGCGTGCGCACCGCGCCGAAGCGGTCGCGGATGCGGTCGCCCATGAAGCGCGAGATGGCCATGGCACCGGCGTAGCAGGCGAAGGCGAAGCTCGCGACGGCCAGGCTGGTGCCGTGGTCCTGACGCAGATAGAGCGCGGCCCAGTCGAGCACCGCGCCTTCCGGCACCATGCAGAGCAGCGCGATGAGGCCGATGAGGTAGACGGTCGGCGAGCGCGGCAGTGCGAACTTGACGGCGGCGTGTGCGGCATGCGGCTC
>JAEUMA010000196.1 GCA_016793565.1 Rhizobiaceae bacterium | reverse complement strand
CTTCGTTCGGCGACGACCCCGGAGACGAATGGCGCCGCGTGCGCCTGCGCACCCATGGCCGCAACCTGCTCGCGCGTCTGGCCGCCATCATGGCGGAATACGCCTACGGACATACCGATAAGACAGCGTCCTTCGCGGTTCCGGTCGACCTGCGCCGGCATCTGCCGGGGCTCAACAGCGTCGGCAACTTCGCCAACATGCTGATGGTCCAATTGGAGCGCGGCGAGACGGCCGACGACTTCAGGCGAAAGCTGGCCGCTATGCTCGATGCGCGCAGTGATGCGTACTTTCCGGCCAGCGTCAACGTACTCAAGGCGATACCGCTCGGTTGGATGGACCGGCTGCTGAGCAGGATGCTGAGGGACCGGCCGATGGAGACGGCGCTGATCTCCAATCTAGGCCGTCTCGACAGCGGCCACTACAGCTGCGACGAATTTCGCATGCGCGGCCTGTTCGCCCTGCCGATGGCGGGCAGCGTCTTTTCGGTCCTGACGACCGTTGACGACACGACAGAGCTTATCCTCGGAATGCCGAGGCGGTTGGCGAGCGAAGGGCGCTTCGACGCCTTTCTCGAATTCCTGCATGCCAGGCTGGCGGCGGAAGCAGAGACATCTCCGGGCTGAGCGGCGTCGGCACGCAATGGTGATTGGTGGCTGGCAAACGATGCCGCTATATGCGCGGCGCAGGCGTGCGGCGGGCGGTTGCCGGGAATCCCGACCACGCCGCACGACAGGATAAGAGGGGCGCCATCGGCGCCGCCATGGGGACGGACGCGACGCATGGCTTTGGACATCAGCTATCTGACGGCGATCGGCGCCGGTGCCCTGTCCTTCCTGTCGCCCTGCGTGCTGCCGCTCGTGCCGCCTTACCTCTGCTACATGGCAGGCGTCTCGGTCGACGAATTCCGCGGCACGGCCGAGCAGCCCAACACCGCCGGCCGGCGTGCGCTGGTGCTGGCCTCGTTCGCCTTCGTGGCAGGCTTCAGCACCGTCTTCATCGCGCTCGGCGCCGGCGCGTCCACGGTCGGACGCCTGCTGCGGGTGTGGCAGGAGCCACTCGCCATCGTCGCCGGCATCCTCATCATCCTCATGGGCCTCAACTTTCTCGGCGTTTTGCGCATCGGGTTTCTGTCGCGCGAGGCCCGCTTCCAGGCGCCCGGACGGCCCACGAGCTTGCTCGCGGCCTACATCATGGGCCTCGCCTTCGCCTTCGGCTGGACGCCGTGCATCGGCCCGGTGCTCGGCCCGATCCTGACGCTGGCCGGCGGCCGCGAGACCGTCGCGGAAGGGGCCCTGCTGCTCGCGGCCTACTCGCTGGGTCTCGGCATCCCCTTCATCGTCGCAGCCCTGTTTTCAGGTGCCTTCATGCGCTTCCTGGCGCGCTTCCGCGTGCATCTCGGGAGGGTGGAGAAGGTGATCGGCGCGCTCCTGGTCGCGGCCGGCGTCCTGTTCCTCACCGGCGGCATCCAGACGGCCTCCTATTGGCTGCTGGAGACTTTTCCGGTGCTCGGCCGGCTCGGCTGACGTCCGTTTGGAGCGCGGCCGGCGCGATGCTAGATAATCGTCGCGATTCCCGCCGTCTGGAAGGTGTCATGACCAACCGAAGCTGCCTGGCCGTCATCCTCGCCGCCGGGGAGGGCACGCGCATGAAAAGCACGCTGCCCAAGGTGCTGCACGCCATCGCCGGCCTGCCGATGGTCGGCCATGTGGCGTCGGCGGCCAAGGCCGCCGGCGGCGACATCGCGCTGGTGGTGGGGCACGGCGCCGATGCCGTGCGCACGGCCGCGGCCAAGCTGATCCCGGACGCTTCCGTTTTTGTGCAGGCGGAGCGGCTCGGTACGGCGCATGCCGTGCTGGCGGCGCGAGAGGCGCTGGCGCGCGGCTACGACGACGTGCTGGTGATGTTCGGCGACACGCCGCTTGTCGAGACGGAGGTGCTTGCCCGGCTTCGCGCGCCGCTCGCTCAGGGTGCCGCTGTCTCCGTCATGGGCTTCCGCGCCGCCGATCCGACCGGCTACGGCCGCCTGATCGTCGAAGACGGCGAACTCGTCGCCATCCGCGAGCACCGCGACTGCAGCGAGGCGGAGCGCCGCATCGACCTGTGCAACGGCGGGCTGATGGCGATCGACGGCCGCAAGGCGCTGCAGCTGCTCGACGCCGTCGGCAATCAGAACGCCAAGGGCGAGTACTATCTGACCGACATCGTCGAGATCGCCAGGCGCGACCGGCTGCGTGCCACGGTCACCGAGGCGGCCTTCGAGAACGCGCTCGGCATCAACAACCGCGCCGAGCTGGCCGAGGCGGAGGCGATCTGGCAGCAGCGCCGGCGCAAGGCGATGATGCTCGCGGGCGTCACGCTGGTCGCGCCGGAGACAGTCCATTTCGCCCACGATACCGAAATCGGGCCCGATACGATCATCGAGCCAAACGTGTTCTTCGGGCCGGGCGTGAAAGTCGGCGCTGACGTCACCATCCACGGCTTCTCCCACATCGAAGGCGCGAAGGTTGCGCCGCGTGCCGAGGTCGGCCCTTTTGCCCGCCTGCGCCCCGGCGCGGATCTGCACGAAAAATCGAAGGTCGGCAATTTCTGCGAGGTGAAGAAGGCGGTGATCGAGGAGGGCGCCAAGATCAACCATCTCACCTATATCGGCGATGCGCGTGTCGGTGCCTGCGCCAATGTCGGGGCCGGGACTATCACCTGCAATTATGACGGTTATGGAAAATTCTTCACCGACATCGGCGCCAACGCCTTCATCGGCTCGAACTCCGCCCTCGTCGCCCCGCTGACCATCGGCGACGGCGCCTATGTGGCCTCCGGCAGCGTGATCACAGACGATGTTCCGGCGGACGGCCTGGCGATCGGCCGCGCCCGCCAGGTCACCAAGCCCGAGCGCGCGAGAATTCTTCGCGCCATGCGCGCGGCCGCCGCGAAAAAGTAACGTTTCGTGCGGTAACCGGATGTCAATCGCGCCGTCCTAGGCTTGCGCTCACGGCTCCGTTCACCACGGTGACAGACAGAAACCGGAATTGACTACCGGAGGACGGCGAAAGTTCCTACATGCCGCGCCAAGTTCGAGCCGGCAGGATTCGGGGAAGTGACATGTGCGGCATCGTTGGAATCGTCGGTCATTCGCCGGTGGCGCCGCTTATTCTGGACGCGCTGAAGCGGCTGGAATACCGCGGCTACGACTCGGCGGGCGTCGCCACCATCGAGCACGGCCAGCTCTCGCGCCGACGCGCTGAAGGCAAGCTGGTCAATCTCGAACGCCGGCTCAAGGAAGAGCCCCTCGACGGCATGATCGGCATAGGCCATACCCGCTGGGCCACCCACGGCGTGCCGAACGAGACCAATGCGCATCCGCATTTCTCAGACGGCGTTGCGATCGTCCACAACGGCATCATCGAGAACTTCGCCGAATTGCGCGACGAACTGACGGCCGACGGTTATGTCTTCACCTCGCAGACGGACACCGAGGTGGTGGCGCATCTTGTCGCGCGCGAATTGGCGCGCGGCGCTACGCCGGTGGAAGCCGCGCACAACACGCTGAAGCGCCTTGAGGGCGCCTTCGCGCTCGCTATCATGTTCAAGGGCGACGAGGACATGATCGTCGGCGCCCGTAACGGGCCACCGCTCGCGGTCGGTCACGGCGAAAGCGAGATGTTCCTCGGTTCCGACGCCATCGCGCTGGCGCCGTTCACCAACTCCATCACCTACCTGGAAGACGGCGACTGGGCGGTGGTGCGCCGCAACTCCATCGCCATCTACGACATGGACGGCAACAAGGTGCACCGGAAGCGCCAGCAGTCGGTCGGCACCAGTTTCCTCGTCGACAAGGGCAACCACCGCCACTTCATGGAAAAGGAGATCCATGAGCAGCCGGAGGTGATTTCGCACACCCTGGCGCACTATCTCGACTTCGCGGGCGGCAAGGCCAAGGCCTTCGAAATGCCGTTCGACTTCGCCTCCATCGACCGGCTGTCGATTGCGGCTTGCGGCACGGCCTATCTCGCCGGGCTGATCTCCAAATATTGGTTCGAGCGCTATGCCCGCCTGCCGGTGGACATCGATATCGCGTCGGAATTTCGCTATCGCGAGATGCCGCTGTCGAAATCGAGCGGCGCGATGTTCGTCTCGCAGTCCGGCGAGACGGCGGACACGCTGGCGTCCCTGCGCTACTGCCGCTCGGGCGGCCTGAAGATCGGCTCCATCGTCAACGTCCGCGAATCCACGATCGCGCGTGAGTCCGACGCCATATTCCCGACGCTCGCCGGGCCGGAGATCGGCGTCGCCTCGACCAAAGCGTTTACCTGCCAGCTTTCCGTTCTGGCGTCGCTGGCGGTCCGCGCGGCGCGGGAGCGCGGTGCGATCTCGGCCGACGACGAGCGCACGCTGGTGCGCCAGCTATCCGAGGCCCCGCGCTACGCCAGCCAGGTGCTCAAGCTCGACCAACAGATTGAAAAGGTCGCGCGCGAGCTGGCGCAGGTCCGGCATGTGCTGTACCTCGGCCGCGACACCAGCTATCCGCTGGCCATGGAAGGCGCATTGAAGCTGAAAGAAATCAGCTACATACATGCCGAAGGTTACGCGGCAGGCGAACTCAAGCACGGGCCGATCGCGCTGATTGACGAGTCGATGCCTGTGATCGTGATCGCGCCGCACGACCGCGTCTTCGAAAAGACCGTGTCGAACATGCAGGAAGTGGCGGCGCGCGGCGGCCGCATCATCTTGGTGACCGACCAGAAGGGCGCCAAGCATGCCACGGTGAAGACCATGGAGACGATCGTCCTGCCGGACGTGCCGGAACTGATCGCGCCGATCGTCTATGCCCTGCCGATCCAGATGCTGGCCTACTTTACCGCCGTGTTCATGGGCACCGACGTAGACCAGCCCCGCAACCTGGCGAAATCCGTCACCGTCGAATAGCGTGCTTGAACCGGCGCGCCGATTCGGATCCTAGTCACCGCCGACCGGAGAAGCAGCAGCGCAATGCGCTGCTCCATGGCGGGAGTGGCATGCGGAACGCCGTTGCCGAAACATCTGCCTCGCGTCGCGCGACGGGGATCCTGCGGGTGCCGGCTCCGGACGGCCGGCATTATACGGCGGTCGACCTTCTGCGCGGTCTTGCGGCTCTCGCGGTCCTGTTGTGGCACTACCAGCACTTCTGGTTTCCTCCGGCCGGGCAGCCCGCAACGCTTCCGCCGCTGGTGCAGCTTCCTCTCTCCGGCACCCTGTGGCCATTCTACCTCTACGGCCACTATGCGGTTCAGCTCTTCTGGGTGATCAGCGGCTTCGTCTTCGCCGCCGTCTACGCCGGCCGCCGCCCGTCGGCGGCGAGTTTCTTCGGCGCCCGCTTCGCCCGGCTCTACCCGTTGCACTTCGTCACGCTTCTGCTGGTGGCCGTGCTGCAGTTCTGGAGCATATCGGCTCTTGGCTATTTCCAAATTTACCTCTACAATGACCTCTATCACTTTGTCCTGAATGTGTTTTTCG
>JAEUMA010000438.1 GCA_016793565.1 Rhizobiaceae bacterium | reverse complement strand
CCTTCGGCAGCGGAAAGCCGACGGCGCCGGGGCGGCGCTCGCCGTCATAGGGGTTGGAAGTGATCATGTTGGTCTCGGTCATGCCGTAGCGCTCGAGGATGGCGTGGCCGGTGCGCTCGGTGAAGGCGCGATGGGTCTCGGCCGAAAGCGGGGCCGAGCCGGAGACGAAGAGGCGCATATGAGCGGCGGCCTGGCGGTCGAAACGCTTCTCGGACAACAGCCGCGTGTAGAAGGTCGGCACGCCCATCATCGTGGTCGCATCCGGCAGCGCGGTCATGACCGCGTCGATGTCGAACTTCGGCAGGTAGATCATCGAGGCGCCGGACAGCATCACCGTGTTCATCGCCACGAACAGGCCGTGGGTATGGAAGATCGGCAAAGCGTGCAGCAGCACGTCGTCGGCGGTGAACCGCCAGATCGCGACCAGCGCCTGCGCATTGGAACGCAGATTCTCGTGGCTGATCATCGCACCCTTGGAGCGGCCGGTCGTGCCCGACGTGTAGAGGATCGCGGCGAGTTCGTCGCCGTCGGCCTCGACGGTGGAGAAATCGCCCGGCTGCGCCGCTGCCAGGATCTGCAGCGATCCTGTGCCAGCCGCGTCCAGCGTTTCAATGCGCGGGGAAGCCGTGCCGAGCCCAGCTTCGAGCGCCGGCCGCGCGGCCGGTTCGCAGATCACCAAGGCCGGTTCGGCATCGGAGACGAAGTAGGACACCTCGGCCGGCGTATAGGCGGTGTTGAGCGGCAGGTAGATGGCCCCGACGCGCAGGCAGGCGAGATAGAGCCAGACGCTGTCGACATGCTTTCCGGTCTGCACGGCGACCCGGTCGCCCTTGGCGACGCCGAGCGCTACAAGCGCGTTGGCGTAGCGCGCCGACCGCTCCAGCATGTCGCCATAGGTGAGGCGCTCGCCTTCCGTCGTGACGAGGAACGGGCGCGACGGGTCGGCGACGCCTGTGGCGATCGTCGAAAAGAGATTTCCAGCCATCATTTCGCTCCCGTCTCTCCCGCCGTCTGATCGAGCAGTTTCGCGCCCGCATTGGCCTGCCGCCGCACGCCGCCGGCCATCGCCACCGCCTGGCCGGAGGCGTAGGCCTCGTGGTTCCGCTCGATCTCGCCGAGCTTATAGAGATAGTTGACCATGATGCCGTGCGAGGAGGCCATGCCGGCCGGCCCGACATTGGCCAGAAAATTGATCCGCTCCAGCCGCGCGCCGTTGCCGAGGTGGAAGCGCGCCACCGGGTCGAGCAGCCGTGCGTCGGCATCACGCTGGCCGGTCAGGTACCATGCCGCCAGCGCCGTCAGCAACGGCTCGGCTTCCGCCGAGGCCTTGGGGTCGGTCCACCAGTCGGGGCGGGCGAGCAGCGCGTCGAGTTCGGGCTTGCGCGCGAAGGACTGGGCGGAGAGCCAGCGCGTGAACAGCGGCACCGGCGACAGCGTCACGAAGCGCTGGATATGCGGCAGCTCGGCGCGCAGTTCCTCCACCACCTGCTTGATGAGGAAATTGCCGAAGGAGATGCCGCGCAGACCCGGCTGGCAATCGGATATCGAGTAAAACACCGCCGTATTGGCGGTCGCCGCGTCCAGCGTCGCGCGGGCCGGATCGAGGATGGCGCGGATCGAGGAAACCATGTCGGCGGCGAGCGCGACCTCGACGAAGATCAGCGGCTCGTCGCGCAAGCGCGGATGGAAGAACGCGTAGAGCCGGCGGTCGGGCGGGTCGATGCGGCGGCGCAAATCGTCCCAATCGGCGATCTCGTGCACGGCCTCGTAGCGGATGATGCGCTCCAGGATCACCGCCGGCGTGCGCCAGTCGATGCGGCGCAGTTCCAGGAACCCGCGGTTGAACCAGGAGCGGAACAGGTGCTGGAAGTCCTTGTCCACCGCTGTCAGTTGCGGGCGCTGGCGCAGCAGCGTCAGCAGGTCGGCGCGCATGCGGATGAGCTCTGCCGTCCCCTCGGCGGACTGGTTGAGCAGCCGGAACAGGTTCTGGCGGCGCGGCTCGGAAAGCTGGTGCAGGCGCTGCGCGGCGTCTTCGTCGGGAGCCGAAGCGAAGGCACGCGCAGCACTCACCAGCGGCTCCATGTCGGGGCCGAAATCGGCGAGCAGCATCTCGAAGAATTCCAGCCGCCCCGCCTCGTCGAGTTGACGATAGCGCCCGACGATCTCGGCGGCCGTGGCCAGCGAAGTCGCCTCGCCGCGCGACGACAAGAGGCGCCGGCTGAGCGCGGCGATCTGCTCGACCGGATTCGCGGCCTGCGGCATCGCCGTGAAGTCGACCAGCGCGCGGCCGCGTTCGGTGATGGCGGCAAGCATGTCACCCAGAAAGGACATCGTCTATCCTCGCTTCGAATCGGTGCCGGTCGGGTGCGTACGGAACGGCAGGCTTGCCGGCCCACCAATATCCATATATTGAACTTTATATCCGTTTCATGACTATGTGCAAGCGGTCTTCGTCGTGCTTCGGGCCGGCTTGTCCGTGGCGGCCGGAAGCATGCGAGGCGGAGGAGGACGCCGATG
>JAEUMA010000183.1 GCA_016793565.1 Rhizobiaceae bacterium | reverse complement strand
CCACGACATCTCTATCGCCGTCGATCGCGATTTTGTGCAGATGCGTGCTGCTCTCTCGGAGTTGACCCAGGCGACCCATGCCTACCGGCAAGCGGAAGCAAGCGCGGCGGCGTCCTACCCCGAGCGCGCCGTACGCGACATCGACGCGGAAGCCCTTGAGCGTCAGTGGAGGGATGCCGAGTCGGCTTTCTGGCCAAACTCGACGCTCGGAAAGCGGAAGCTTCAAAAACTGCTGCAGAGCTATGCGAGCGAAGGCAGTGCCGATCCGGCTCGTGACCTGCCCTACCTGCGCCGCATGAAGGAATGTCTGGCAAGCATTGACGGCACCTTGTTGGCCGGCAAGCCACTGCCGTTCCGAGGTCTTGTGACCGACACCGCTGCCGTGGCGGAAGTGCTCGACCTCGCCGGCGCGCTTCGCGGCGCATTGCGGCTGCCCGGCCGTAGCGCGGAAGAAATCCGGCCGATGCTGCGGGCCGTGATACCCTGTCTGCAAGGCGGTTCGGAGGACCAACTTCGGCAAGCCGGCGCCAGGCTGCTCGCTGCGATGCAGGGCATGGAGATCAGCAGGCAGCAGTTCTCCGGGATCGCCGGCAGGGAGCTCGGTTTGCGCATCGGCCTACGAGCAATCGTCGAGCAGATGACGGGCTTTGTCGAGGCGCGCAATCTTCTGCGCGACTGGTCAGCCTGGTGCGGCGCCCGACGACGAGCCGTCGCGAATGGGCTCGGACCGCTGGTCGAATCGCTCGAAACCGGTACGACCGCCCCAAGTGAGACACGCTCCGTCTTTAGACAGGCCTACGCGCGCTGGTGGTTGCCCAAGGTGCTGGACGCCGATCCGGTGCTGAGAACGTTTCGCCGCTTCCGACACGAGAATGCCATCAAGGAGTTCCGCGAGATCGACGACCTGGTGCGCGCCCATGCGACGCGTCGCGTCATCAGCGCGGTGGCGCACGGTCTCCCTCCGGTGACAGGCGTTCCCCGGAACTCCGAACTCGGACTTCTCCGGCACCAGATGGAATTGCAGAAGCCAAGCCAGTCGATCCGCGACATGATCGGCAAGATGCCGCAGACTTTTCCGAAGCTCGCGCCCTGCATGCTGATGTCGCCGCTTTCCATCGCCCAGTACCTGCCACCCAACCAGGCACCGTTCGATGTGGTGATTTTCGACGAAGCCTCGCAGATCACCACATGGGACGCCGTCGGCGCGATCGCACGCGCGCGCCAGACGATTATCGTCGGCGATCCGAAGCAGTTGCCGCCGACGAACTTTTTCGGCCGCAACGAGGACGAGGATGACGTCGCCGACTACGAGAAGGATTTGGAGAGCATTCTCGACGAGGCGAGAGCATCCGGTATCCCGGTGCGGGACCTGAGATGGCACTATCGCAGCCGCAGCGAGTCCCTCATCGCCTTCTCGAACCATCACTACTACCGCAATCGGCTGGTGACCTTTCCGTCGCCGTCGATCGAGGACAGGGCCGTCACTCTGCGCAAAGTTCCCGGTGGCGTCTATGATCGCGGCAAAAGCAGGACCAACCGCATCGAGGCGGAAGCCGTGGTCGCCGAGGCGGCGGCGCGCATGTCACGTTGGTTGCAAATGCCCGAGCGGGAACGTCCGACACTTGGGATTATCACCTTCAACGCGCAGCAGCAGTCGCTGATCCTGGACCTGCTAGACGCGGCGCGGCGAGACAGGCCGGAACTCGAATGGTTCTTCGCCGAAGACCGGGTCGAGCCGACCATCGTCAAGAACCTGGAGAACGTGCAGGGCGACGAGCGGGACGTGATCCTGTTCTCGATTACCTTCTGGAAGGACACTGCGGGAAAGCTCACCATGGACTTCGGCGCGTTGAACCGTGACGGCGGCGAGCGGCGGCTCAACGTCGCCGTGACTCGCGCGAGGCAGGAGCTGGTCGTCTTCTCCGGATTTACCGCCGACCAGATCGACCCCAGCCGCACGAAGGCGCTCGCAGTGCAGCACCTCAAGACTTTCCTCGACTATGCCGAGCGCGGCGCGATTGCGCTGCCGGCGGAAGACCGCGGCTCTGTCGGCGGCTTCGATTCACCTTTCGAGGAAGCCGTCGCCTCGCACCTGGAGCGGCGCGGATGGATGGTCGTGCCGCAGGTCGGCATCTCCGGTTTCCGCATCGACCTCGGCGTCCGGCATCCCGATCTAGCGGGCGCGTACCTGGCGGGCGTGGAGTGCGACGGCGCGACCTATCACGGCGCTGCGACAGCCCGCGACCGTGACAAGGTGCGCGAACAGGTCCTGCGGGGGCTTGGATGGAACATCCTGCGCGTCTGGTCGACGGACTGGTGGTTCGACGCCAGCGGCTGCGCAGAAAGGCTCCACGACAGCCTGGAGGCGTTGCTTCAGCAGGACCGCGAGCGGCGCGCTGCGGAAGAGGCTACGGCGCAAACGCATTGGGACATGGGGCACGAGGTCGAAGGCATAGAGGAAATTCGCGACAAGGACTTGCCGGAAGCAATCGTAGTAGCGCCGCCTGTGACTGCCGACGAGACCGAACTCGTTTCATCATCCGCCGTCGTGTTTCCGGACGCGCCTGCCATTCCGGCAGGATCTGCGACGGCACTGACGCCCTTCGGTAATTCCGGATACCGCGTGACCGATCTGTCGACGTTCAAGGCCGAGCCGGATCTCTTCTACGAGTTCGCCTACCGCGACACACTCAAGGCCATGATCGAAGCCGTGATGGAGGCGGAAAGCCCTCTGCCGGTCGATGTGCTGGCACAACGTGTTGCGCGAGCGCACGGCTGGCTGCGAACTGGCGGCCGCATTCGCGAGCGGATCGATCTTCACCTTCGCGCCTATGATACGACCAGCGAATCCAGCGGCATTTTCATATGGAAGAAAGGGCTCGTTGCGGATTTGCTACCCTATCGCCCATCCGCCAACGAAGAGTCACGGCGTGCCATCGCCGACATTCCTGTCGCCGAACTCGCTTATGTCGTCATCGACAACCCCGATCTGCTCGATATGCCGGACCCGCCACGCGACATGGCGCGTCTTCTCGGCGTCGAACGGCTTGCGGCCACCGCGCGCGCAAGGCTCGACGAGGCTATCGCGCGCGCTCGCATTCAGTTGGCAAGACAGGGTACAAGCGCCTGATGACGTTCCGATTCATTCATTCCGGCGACCTGCATCTCGGCAAGCGCTTCGGGCAGTTCTCCGGCGACCTGCCCGCCAAGCTGCGCGAGGCCCGGCATGCCGCGATCGGTAAACTAGCCGAGCATGCGCGCAGCCACGGCGCGACGACGATCCTGCTTGCCGGCGACACCTTTGACACGGAGACCCCGTCAGCTGACGTGCGGCGGCAAGCGCTTGCCGAAATGCGTCACCATGGCGGCATCTGCTGGGTGATGCTGCCGGGAAACCACGACTCGCTGCAGGCCGCGCAGCTCTGGTCCACGTTGCGCGCGGAAGCGCCCGAGAACGTGACGCTGGCCGTCGAGGCGACGCCGCTCGAACTCGCGCCCGACGTCACGCTGCTGCCGGCGCCCTGCACCACCCGGCGACCGGGTCGCGATCTCTCCGAGTGGATGGATGGCGCGCCCACGAGCGAAGGGGCGATCCGCATCGGCCTCGCGCATGGTGCGGTTCAGAGCTTTTCGGAAGAAGGCAACGGGCTCGATGTGATTGCGCCCGATCGCGCGCGCCGCGCCGGCCTTTCCTATCTCGCACTCGGCGACTGGCACGGCGGCGTCGAGATCGACCAGCGTACCCGCTACTGCGGAACCCCGGAGCCCGACCGCTTCAAGCACGAGCGACCGGGTGAGGCGTTGATGGTGACGATCGAAGGAGCGGCGGCGCTTCCGCAGGCAACTCCGCTGGAGACCGGCAGCTTTTCCTGGCGCAGGCTGGCGCTCGACCTTCTGGACGGCGACGATCCCGTCGCGCGTATGGCCGCTCTGCTGCCGGAGGCCCGGCTCAGGCGGCAGTTCCTTATCAACCTCGTTGCCACCGGACGGGCAGGGCTCGAAGCCCGTACGGCCCTTGCGTCGGCAGCCGAGAGTGCGCGTGCGGACTTCGCCCATTTCGAATTCGACGATCGAGGACTGGCCACCGAGTGCGAGGCCGGGGATCTCGACGCCATCGACCGCGTCGGCGCGCTGCGAGAGGCGGCCGACGTTTTGCTCATGGAATCCGCGGATACCAGCCGTTCGACCGAGGAGCGCGAGGTCGCGCGTTCGGCGCTGGCCCGGCTCTATGCCTATGCGCAGGCGGTCGCGCCATGAAGATTGGCGCGCTGCGTCTCTTCAACGTGAAGCGGTTCGCCGGACGCGGCGTCGCGCTCGAAGGCATCGGCGACGGGGTCAACGTCCTGTGCGCCGCCAACGAGTTCGGCAAGTCGACCAGTTTCGAGGCGCTGCATGCGCTGTTTTTCCAGCCGCATTCGAGCACGGCCGGCGATGTGCGCAACCTGCGCCCCTACAGCGGCGGCAATCCGTTGGTCGAGGCGGATATCGAGACCGCCGCCGGCCGCTTCCGCATCACCAAGCAGTTTTACGGCGGACGCTCGGCGCGCATCCTCGATCTGGCCAACGGCAGGATCGTCGCGCAGGCCGACGAGGCCGAAAGCTTCATAGCCGGGCTAGTTCGCGGGGGAACCGCCGGCCCGGCGGGGCTGCTCTGGGTGCGCCAGGGCGTAACGGGCATCGACAGGCGCAGCAAGTCGGAGGAGGACAGCGAAAAGCAGGTCCGCGCAAGCCTTCTCGAATCGGTGCAGGGCGAGGTCGAGGCTGTCACGGGCGGACGCCGGATGGCCGAGATCATGGCTGCAACCGAGGAGGCGCTCGGCCGTCTCGTCACGCCGACCGGACGGCCCAAGGCGGGCGAGCGCTATGCCGAGACGATCGAACGACGTGACCGGCTGGAGGCTGACGAGCGACGGCTTTCCGCCGAAATCACCGCGTTGCGCGAGGCTCTCGACAAGCGTTCCGTAGCGGCAAAGCGGCTCGCCGAACTCGATCGCCCCGAGGATCGCCAACAGCGCCTTCAGGCTATCGCGGCTGCCCAGGCGACATTCGACAAGGCCAAGACGCAGGCCGAGGTACGGCGCGCGGCGGAAGCCGAACTGCTTCTGACGCGGGAGCAGCGGGACAACGCGCACCGGGAGCAGATGAGCTTCCACGCGGCTCTCGAACGAGCGGCGAAACTGAGCGGCAAGCTCGGCGAGGCCGAACTGCGGAACGCCACGGCGCTTGCAAACCGCGATGCCGAGGCTGCCAGGGCAGCGAAGGCCCGCGCGGACAGCGACGCCGCCGAACGGGAGGCCGTGGAGGCACGCGCCCTTCTCGCCCGGCTCGACGCCGCTCAGAAGGCGCGGGAAGCCGCGGAGCAATTGGCGGAACTGGAGCAGAAACTGGACGCGGCAGAGGCAGCCCGCAAGGAGATCGAGGAAGGCGAGGCTTCCCTCGCTCTGCTGAGACTGCCCGAGAAGGCCGTGAGTGAACTCGAAGCGCTCGACATCGAGATTGCGAAGCTCAAGGCGGTCGCGGAAGCCGGCCGGCCTTCGGTCGTGATCGCCTACGAGCCGCAGGCACCGATCGTCAGTCTCGACGGCGAGCCGCTGAAGGACGGCGAAGCGCGCAGCTACGGCGGACGTGCCGAACTGGCTATCCCCGGCGTAGGTATCGTTGCGCTGCGGTCAAACAGCCCGGTGGGCGGCGACGAACAGTTGCGAAAAGCCGCAGAGAAGCGACGCGTTCTGCTTGCATCGATGGCGGTCGACGATCTTGCCGCCGCGCGAAAGCGGCAGGTCGAAACGCAGCGCCAGGAAAGCGACATTCGCGAGAGGAAAACGCGCCTTTCGCTGCTCGCGCCTCGCGGATTGCCGGAACTGCGCGAGGACGTGGCCGCGCGTCGGGCGGCGGCCGGCGAAGTCCTTGAGCTGAAAGGGGATCCAGTCGAGGCGCGGGCTGCGCATGAGGCGGCCGAGGCGAAGCGGGTGGCGGCGTGGCAGGCATTTCGCGCAACCGAGCCGATGCAGACGACGGCTGCGGACGCTGTCGTCGCCGCGCAGACCGCCTCCGCCAGGCTCGACGCGGAGCGGATCGAGGTCCAAGCGATACTCGGGCCGGAAGCGGCCCGCGCCGAACGCGAAGGGCAGATGGCCGCGCGGTTGGCCGGTCTGGACAAACTTCTGGCGGAGCATCAGGCCGCCGTTGATCGGTTACAAGCCGACGCGGTGGATCTGGCTTCCGCCGAGGCCACGCTGCGGCGTCTCCGCTCCGTTGCGGAAGCGGCGGAGAAAGAAATCGGCCGGTTGCGCGAAGAGATCGCCGGGCTCACCGCCGAGATCCGCGCCCGCTCTGAGGATGCGGTCGAGGAAAAATGGCGCGAGGTGGTCGACGCCCTCGCCGCGGCAAAGGGGCGCGTTACCGCATTCGAGAAGGAAGTCGCCGTGCTCCAGCGGCTTCGTTCGGCGCTGGAAGACGCGCGGGGCCATGCACGAGAAACCTATCTCTTGCCGGTCATGACCGAGCTTCGGCCGCTGCTGGGACTGCTCTTCGACGACGTCTCCATCACTTTCGACGACAAGACGCTGCTGCCGCACAAGATCCTGCGCAACGGACAGGAAGAAGAGGTCGAGCGCCTGAGTGGCGGCATGCGCGAACAGCTTTCGGTGCTGACGCGCCTCGCCTTCGCTCGCCTGCTGGCGAGGGATGGGCGCCCCGCGCCGGTGATCCTCGACGATGCGCTCGTCTATTCCGATGACGACCGCATCGAGAAGATGTTCGACGCACTGCATCGCCAGGCGAGCGAGCAGCAGATCATCGTCTTCTCATGCCGCCAGCGCGCGTTCCAGCAACTCGGCGGCAACGTGTTGCACATGTCCGAGTGGATGCCGGAAAATTGAGCTTTGAGACGGGCCGGAGCTTTTCCTGCCCGGACTGAGCACCCTTGCCATTCGAGGCGCGGGACGGACACGACGGCGGCCGTCTTCAAGACACCG
The DNA here is from genome assembly GCA_016793565.1 of Rhizobiaceae bacterium. Classification (GTDB taxonomy): domain Bacteria; phylum Pseudomonadota; class Alphaproteobacteria; order Rhizobiales; family Rhizobiaceae; genus JAEUMA01. The sequence goes on along the minus strand of JAEUMA010000183.1, from coordinate 4,494 downwards.
CTCCTGCTGAGATCGGAGTACGTACGAAGGCCGCCTCTCGTCAGCCTCCGAGAATTCGCTTCAACACCCGCCCAAGATCGGCGCGGGGATCCCCGCTCATCGCCGTTGTGCACCAGGCGACGTGGTGGTCCGGGCGCACCACGAGGCAGCCGCTGTCGCGTATCTCGTAGACCCGCGCCCACTCGCCGCTGTAATCTACGTTGCGCTGGCGCAGCCCGATGACATGGGCGACCAGACCGAGGCCCAGTTCGGCGGCGACATCCTTCGCCGCTTCGGCCCAGGCCTCGCCGCCCGGCCCGGTCAGGATCGTGAAGCGGCCGTGCCCGCAAAGGTCGAGCGCGGAAATCTCCGATCCGTTGTCGTGGCGATAGAGCCAGGCATGCGGCAACCGGGCGCCGGGTTTAGATCGTTCAAAAACGCCAGAGAGCCCCTAAGAATACCGTCAGGCCAAGATCGACCAATGCTGACGGTAAATTCTTCTTTATTTTCAATGAAATAAGGTCAAAAAAATACTGTCACAAGCTCTCTAAGCCATGACGGCATATGCAATTCCGCGCTGTCACAAGGCACCCCTTACCGTCAGCTCCGCCGTCGGTCGCGAGGCTTGCTCGGCGATTGACGGCGAAAGATCGAGGGAAGAAAATTGTTTATTTTCCAGTGCTTTATAGAGAGATATCGGCGGCGTTCGGATAGGCCTGAATCATTCCCACTCAATTGTTCGGGCTCACGTCAACTATTTGAAATCACTTCAGAAAATATTTCTGCGCCCAAAAGCTACCGGCACAGGACCCGTCAGATACCTACACTGCTGATATTGTTGGTAAATTTCGACCGATCTCAGCGAACCATCTATCGCCTTCTATCGGCTCGTTGCGCGCGGTTCCAGCTCTGACGCCCCGACGCGGATCGCGGCAAAAAGTACCGTCAGCGAAGACGCTCAGGTCTGAGCGATTCAAATCATCTCGCGAAGATGACGGGCGACATGGGTGGACATAAAATCGACGAAAACCCGGACCTTTGGTAACGGGTAGAGGCTGGCAGGCCATAGAATGTGCAGCGCCCCGTCCTTTGTCGCCGCTCCCTTTAGAAGCTCGATAAGTCGCCCGTCTTTGACGCTCGATCGCGTAGCAAACTCAGGCAGGTAGGCTATGCCCCTTCCCCGAATGGCGAGTTCAAGAAGCGGCTCCATCATGGTCGCCGTTATAGTCGCGTCGCGGGACGCCGCCTCACCACCGGCGAGAGTGGGCCAGGGTATAAGCCGCCCGGTCTCCGCGAGGCGCTGGCGCAAACAGGCATGACCCGCCAAATCCGACAGGGATTTCGGTCGACCCGATCGCTCAACATAGGCCGGTGACGCAACGAAGCTCCACTCGAAGTCTCCGAGTTTTCGATGTCGCAAGCGACTGTCCGTCGGCTCGCCCGATCGAATAACTGCGTCGAAGCCCTCATCTATCACATCGACGAACCGATCGTTGACATCGAGATCGAGCTGGATGTTCGGGTATGCTTCGTTGAATGCCGTGATCGTTGGCAGCAACAGCGTAGGTTCGACAGGAAGTCCGATCTTCAACCGTCCCTGCGGCGCAGCGTGGGCGTTGGAAACCTCCGCTTGAGCAGCTTCAATCTCGCTGAGGATACGTCGGCACCGATCGAGGAAAAGCGTCCCTTGCTCGGTGATCGCAATGGACCGCGTCGACCGATGAAATAGCTGAACCGATAGCTGCTCTTCAAGCTTCTGGATCGCCTTGCCGATCGCGGAAGGGGTCAGCCCCATCGCTTGCCCCGCGAGTTTGAAGCTCCGCTTCTCTGCCGCCAGCACAAAGGCCTGAATGGCGGCGATGCTCTCGACCTGAATACGCATGATAGAAATATACTCTCTATTGTTCGGAATTATAGCCGTTTTTCATATCATGCCGACGATCGTAAATTGCGGGTGTCACGAAACGCGAGGCTCGCACCATGGAAGCCCTGTTCAAACCATTCGACTTGTCCGGCCTGACGCTGCCGAACCGCATCTTCATGGCGCCACTGACCCGCTCACGGGGGCCTGACGATGCCGCCACGGATCTCGTTGCGCTCTACTATACCCAACGCGCGACTGCTGGTCTGATCGTGTCGGAAGGATCGCCGATTTCGCAGGAGGGGCAGGGATATTTCTACAATCCCGGCATCTTCACACCCGAGCAGATCGCCGGATGGCGGCGGGTGACGGACTCGGTTCATGCGGTCGGCGGTCGCATGTTCATCCAGCTTTGGCATGTCGGGCGCATCGCGCACACCTCAAACCAGCCTGACGGCCGCGCCCCGGTCAGCTCGACCGATCGCCCAGCGGAAGGCGCTATGGCATTCGGCCGCGCCGATGATGGGACAATCGGTTTTGTCGCTGCATCCCGCCCGCGCGCGCTCGAAACCGACGAAGTGGCGCGCGTCGTCGAGGACTTCGCGACTGCTGCACGTAACGCCATTGCCGCGGGCTTCGATGGTGTCGAACTGCATGCCGCCAATGGCTATCTGTTCGATCAGTTTCTCAATCCGCATATTAACGATCGCACGGACCGCTACTTGGCCGCGACGATCAAAGGGCGGATGCGGTTCACCCTTGAGGTCGTCGATGCCGTCAGCGCGGCTGTCGGCGCGCACCGGGTCGGCATCCGCCTGACGCCCTACGGGGTCATCGGTTCGGTCCCGATGTTCGATGATGCAGAGGAAACCTATGTCGCTCTGGGCAGGGCCTTGGGCGAACGTGGGATCGCCTACTTTCACGTCATGGATCAGACGGGGTTCTTCAACACCCCCGCCGGTCAGAAGCCGACAAGCGACCTCATCAAGGAATTGCTCATCAAGTGGCGCTCGGTAGCGCCGCATACGGCAATTCTGCTCGACGGTGGCATGACAAAGGCTCGGGCGAACGAGTTGATCACGAACGGCGTCATCGACCTTGCTGGCTTCGGTCAGCCCTTCATCGCCAATCCCGATCTGGTCGCTCGCCTGCGCCATGACTGGCCGCTCAACCAGCCCGATCGCGCGACATACTATGAGGGCGGCGCGAAGGGGTACGTTGACTACCCTCCATACCGCCCCGCCGACGAGCTTGTTGCGGCCTGACGCCATCAAGGCTCCCCACCCACGCGAAGAAGGATAGACCCATGCCCCAATATTCAGAACTGAAGGGCAAAGTTGCCCTCGTGACCGGCGCTGGCTCCGGTATTGGCAGGTCGACCGCTCTGGCCTTTGCAGGACAAGGCGCACACATCGTCGTGTCGGATATCAACCCCGATGCTGGCGAGGAAACCGTCCAGCGCATTCGGGATGCAGGCGGCGAGGCGATCTTTGTCGAAACGGATGTCAGCAAGGAAGACGAGGTGCAGGCGCTTGTCGACCAGGCTGTGACAAAATTCGGGCGGCTCGATATCGCCTTCAACAATGCGGGCCTGACGCAAAACTCGGCCCCGCTCGCGGATCAGCCGTCCGATACCTACGACGAGATTTTCGACGTAACCGTGCGCGGGGTATGGCTGTCGATGCGCGCCGAAATCGCCCAGATGCTCAAGCAAGGGGGCGGCAGCATCGTCAACATGGGATCGATGTCGGCTGTCGTCGGCATCCCCGGCCTCACGACCTATTCCGGCTCCAAACATGCCGTCCTCGGTCTCACGCGGGGCGCCGCCTTGGACTATGCGAAACAGAATATCCGCATCAACGCTGTCGGTCCGGGGACGATCGACACGCCCATGATCGACCGCTTCGTGGAGCTGGCCGGATCGGACAGCGTCATGGAGCCGATCCGCGCTGCCCATCCGATCGGTCGCACCGGCAAGCCCGAGGAAGTTGCGGAAGCCGTGCTGTGGCTCGCCTCCGACGCATCGAGCTTCGTCGTGGGCCACATCCTCATGGTGGATGGCGGCTACTCGATCCAATGACGCCACTTCCCCGTCTTGCCCGCAATGGGGTCGGCGCGGAACAAGGGAAATTCCATATGCTTACATGGTTCATCACGGGCGCAAGCCGTGGCTTTGGCCTGGAAATCGCGCGTGCCGCGCTGGCCGCGGGTAACAAGGTCGTCGCAACGGCTCGGGACCGCCAGCACGTTGCCGACGCCCTGCAGAGCGATCATGATCGGCTCTGCGCGCTGACGCTCGATGTGACGCAACCTGCCTCTGTCGACGCCGCGGTTCATGAAGCGGTCGAGCGCTTCGGCGGGGTCGACGTACTGGTGAACAACGCTGGCTACGGTCAGCTCGGGGCATTTGAGGAGGTGTCTCGTGATCAACTCGTCCGCCAGTTCGAGACAAACGTTTACGGGGTCTTTGACGTGACCCGCGCCGTTCTGCCGACTATGCGGCGGCAGCGATCGGGCCACATCATCACCATTTCGTCGATTGCCGGCATGAGCGGAGGCGCTGGATCGTCCATCTATTGCGCGAGCAAGCATGCGGTCAGCGGATGGTCTGAGGCTCTGGCGGACGAATTGGCGCCGTTCGGGATCAGGGTCAC
>JAEUMA010000396.1 GCA_016793565.1 Rhizobiaceae bacterium | reverse complement strand
CGAGTGGATCAGATCCTCCTTGAGGTCGCCGGGCGAGAGCGTCTCGTCGGCGATCTCGCGCAGGGCGACGACTGGATTCTTGTCGTTGTCGCGGTCGATCGTGATCGGCGCGCCCTGCGAAATCAGCCGGGCGCGATGTCCGGCGAGCAGAACGAGCTCGAAGCGGTTCTCGACCTTGTCGATGCAGTCTTCGACGGTTACGCGGGCCATCGAATGCCCCTTTCATCTCACGTGTAGCGGGAAAGTCGCGTGCATAACGCGAAGCACCATGAAACACAAGTAAGAAGCAGGCCGGGCGTTTTCAAACCTTGGCCGTCCGCCGAGCCGCCGTTCACGCCGCCTCGCGGAAGTTTGTATTGGCAAAGCATCCGCGCAAGGTTTATGCGGAGGTCATTGTGCGGCGCAGGCCGCAAAGGCTTTCGCTGACGACTTACTATCCCACGCGTTTCAGACCGGTTCGTGACATGTTCGATCCTCGCGAAAAAATCGCCCTCTTCATAGACGGCGCAAATCTCTATGCGGCCTCGCGTTCGCTGGGCTTCGACATCGACTACCGTAAGCTTCTGGCCAGTTTCCAGAAGCGCGGATATCTGCTGCGGGCCTATTACTACACAGCTCTGGTCGAGGATCAGGAATATTCCTCGATACGCCCGCTGATCGATTGGCTCGACTACAACGGTTACAAGGTAGTCACCAAACCGGCCAAGGAGTTCACCGACTCCACCGGTCGCCGCAAGATCAAGGGCAACATGGACATCGAACTGGCCATCGACGCCCTCGAACTGGCCGATGTCGTAGACCATTATGTGATCTTCTCCGGCGACGGCGATTTCCGTACGCTGGTCGAGGCGCTGCAAAGGCGCGGCCGCAAGGTCTCCGTGGTCTCCACCATGGCCACGCAGCCGCCGATGATCTCCGACGACCTGCGGCGTACGGCCGATCATTTCATCGACCTCGCCAGCCTGCGCGCGGAGGTCGGCCGGGATCCTTCCGAGCGGCCGGCCAGGCGCGCCGACCCCGTCGACACCAGCGACGACTACTGAGATATGACCGTCCTCCCCGCGGAACCCTCGCGGGACTGCCCGTTTTGTCCTCGCCTGCACGATTTCATCGCCGAGTGGCGCGAACGCGAGCCCGCCTGGCACAACGCGCCGGTGCCGACGTTCCTGCCACCGGAGGGCGAGAGTTCGGTGCGGCTGCTGATCGTCGGCCTGGCGCCCGGCCTGCGCGGCGCCAACCGTACCGGGCGGCCCTTCACCGGCGACTATGCCGGCGACCTGCTCTACGGCACGCTCCTGCGCTTCGGCATGGCGCGCGGGACCTTCCTGGCGCGGCCCGATGACGGGCTGGAACTGGTTGGCACCGCCATCACCAACGCGGTCCGCTGCGTGCCGCCTCAGAACAAGCCGGAAGGACGGGAAATAGCGACCTGCCGGCAGTTCCTTTCGGCAACGATCGAGCGCTTCCCCAAGCTCCGCGCGATCCTGTCGCTGGGAGCGATCGCGCATCAGTCGACGGCGCGGGCACTCGGCCTGCCGGTGACGAAAAACCCCTTTCGCCATGGCGGCCGCATCGAAGTCGGCGGGCTGACGCTGTTTTCCAGCTACCACTGCTCCCGCTACAACACCAATACGGGCGTGCTGACGGAGGCGATGTTCACCGAAGTGTTCGCGCGCGTCCGAGATCACCTCGACACCAGCGCCTGAAGCCGCGGCCGTCAGCCGCGGTCCTTCAGCAGCCGCCCTTTTTCGCGCGCCCAGTCGCGCTGCTTCTCGGTCTCGCGCTTGTCGTGCAGCTTCTTGCCGCGGGCGACGGCCAGCAGCAGCTTCGCGCGGCCCTTGTCGTTGAAGTAGATCTTCAACGGCACCATCGTCATGCCCTCGCGCTCCACGCTCTGGGCAAGCTTCGCCATCTCCCGCTTCTTCAGCAACAGCTTTCGGCGGCGGCGCGGCTCATGGTTGAAGCGGTTGGCCTGCAGGTATTCCGGCAGGTAGGCGTTGATCAGCCAGATCTCGCCGCCCTCGGCCGAAGCGTAGGAGTCCTGGATGTTCGCCTTGCCCTCGCGAAGCGACTTGACCTCGGTGCCGCTCAGCACAAGGCCGGCCTCAACCGTGTCGAGCACCTCGTAGGAAAATCGCGCCTTGCGGTTCTCCGCGACGGTTCGATTGTTGGGATCGGCTTTTCTGACCTGGTTCATGCTTTCAAATCGTCCCGTATTCCCTTCCGCGGGGGCGGAATGGCAATATGGCGCCACACCCGCCCCGGTTCAACGACCGGGCGGCGTATGCGGCGACGACTGGCGGGTAAGGCCTCAGTTCAGCAGACCGGCGTGCTTCATGGCCGCATCGATCTTCTCGGCGGTGGATTCCTCGATCTCCACCAGCGGCAGACGCACCACGTTGTTGACGCGGCCGAGCCGCGACAGCGCATATTTCGTCCCGGTCACGCCCGCCTCGGTAAAGATCGCCTTGTGCAATGGCATCAGGCGGTCCTGCAACGCGATGGCGCGGTCGCGGTCGCCGCTCAGCGAAGCCTGCTGGAACTCGGCACACAGCCGGGGCGCGACATTGGAGGTGACGGAGATCGCCCCTACCCCGCCATGCGCGTTGAAGCCCAGCGCCGAGGCGTCCTCGCCGGAGAGCTGGATGAAATCCGGCCCGCAGGTGATACGCTGCTCCGAGACGCGCTCGATCTTGCCGGTCGCATCCTTCACGCCCACGATGTTCTTGAAATCGTTTGCCAATCTTCCCATCGTCTCGGGCATCATATCGATCACCGAGCGCGGCGGGATATTGTAGATGATGATCGGCAGGCGGGTGGCGCGCGCCACCGCCGCAAAATGCGCATAGAGTCCGCGCTGGTTGGGCCGGTTGTAGTAGGGCGTCACCACGAGAACGGCGTCGGCGCCGGCGCTTTCGGCGAAGGCGGCCAGCCCGACGGCTTCCTCGGTGTTGTTGGAGCCGGCACCCGCGACGACCGGCACGCGGCCGTTCGCCACCTTGACGCATGCGCTGACGACAGCGCGATGTTCTTCATGCGTCAGCGTCGGCGACTCACCGGTGGTGCCGACCGGCACCAGCCCGTTGGTGCCCTCCGAGATCTGCCATTCGACGAGATCCTGAAAGGCTTTCTCGTCAACCGCGCCGCTGGCAGTGAACGGTGTGACAAGCGCGGTAAGCGAGCCTCTCAGCATGTCAAAAATCGTCTCCCTGCGGCCGCCTCGCAAAAGGGCGGCATATTTTGTCTGGCGCCTTCTATCGGAAAGCAAGGCCGCGCACCATAGTCCTGCCGCTGTCGGGCGACAAGCTATGTGGCGAAGGCGCTCGGGAACGGCTTTCCTAACCGTTCGTTAACCAGCCCTTCACGCCGCCGGCCTAGGCTCGATATCGACCGGGGCGTTCGCACTGTGTAGACGGGAACCTTGAAAATGCCTGCGTGGCGGCATCATCGGCTAGCGCTTCTGTTCGCGATCCCCCTCGCGATGGTGCCCGTCGCGCGCTTCGAGAACGCGGAGATGAGCCACGGTCCGCAACCGGCTTCGCCGCTCGACGCCGGCACGACCAGCGCTATCCCGGCAGCCGGCAATCGCTTCGTGGCGCCGCGGGAAGCGCCCGCCGGCAGCCTCGGCGAACTGAAAAGCGGTCTGGATATGCTGGCCGCGCGCGACCTCAACGGCGCACGCGCGGTGCGGGACGGCCTGCCCGAAACCGAGCTCGACCGCCACATTCTCGACTGGGCGATCGCCGTTTATGGCGGCGGCGCGGTTTCGAGCACCGAGATAGCCGAGGCGCTTGCCGCGCTACGGGGCTGGCCGGGCGCCGACGCGTTGCGCCGCAATCAGGAGCGGGCACTGGCGCGGGAAAGCCCGGCGCCTAGCGACGCAGTAGCAGCTTTTGCCGAGCGCGCGCCGGTCACGCTGGAAGGCGTGAGACTGCTTGCTCGCGCCGAACTCGCGCTCGGCAACACGGACGGCGCCCGCGCCGTCGTCACCCCTTTCTGGCGCACCGAAAAACTGGAAGCCGCGGACGAGGCAGGCTTTCTCGCCGAATTCGGCGACCTCATCGCCCCGGCCGACCATCGCTTCCGGATGGAACGCATGCTTTATGCCGAGCGGGTGCGCTCCGCCGAACGCGTGGCGGCGCGCGCCGGAGCGGAGGCCCTGGCCAAGGCGTGGGCCGCCGTGCTGCGCAACGATCGCAATGCCGGATCGCTGCTCGACGCCGTTCCGGAGACTCAGCGCTCGGCAGGCTATTTTTTTGCCCTAGCGAAATATGACCGGCTCAAGAACCAGCTTCCCGAGGCAGCGGCGGCGATGCTGAAAGCGCCGTCGGACCCGGCAGCGCTGGTCGACCCCGATGCCTGGTGGATCGAGCGCCGCGTGCTGTCGCGCAAGCTGGTCGATGCCGGCGACGACAGGACAGCCTATGCGGTCGCCGCCGCGCACGCAGCCGAAAGCCCGGTCAACGCCGCCGACGCCGAGTTCCATGCCGGCTGGTATGCATTGCGCGGCCTGCGTGACGCCAAGGCGGCTTCGCTGCATTTTTCGCGCATTGCGGAGATCGCGGGGACGCCGATCTCGCTTTCGCGGGCCTATTATTGGCTGGGTCGCGCGGCCGACGCAGGCGGCTCCGGCAAGGCTGCGGACTATTACGAAAAGGCAGCCGCCTTCCCCACCACCTTCTACGGCCAGATCGCCGCCCAGAAAATCGGTCGCCGGGAGATCGGCCTTGCCTCGCCCGTCGCCAGCGACGCCGAGAAGGCGACGTTCAACCGGCGCGAGGCGGTTCACGCCATCCGCCGTCTCGAAATGACCGGTTACGAGCGCTATGCGGAAGCGCTCTACCGCGACCTCGCCCTTCAGCTCACGAGCCCCGGCGAGATGGCGCTGCTGGTAGCGATGGCGGAGCAGCGCGGCAACCATTTTCTGGCCCTGCGCGTGGCCAAGCTTGCGGCCTCACGCGGCGTCGACGTCGGGTCGCTCGCACATCCCGTCGGCGCGATTCCGCCGACGGCGGAGATCTCGGCCACCGGCAGGGCGCTCGCCTATGCCGTTGCTCGCCAGGAGAGCGAATTCAACGTCGCCGCCATATCCCGCGCCGGCGCGCGCGGCCTACTGCAACTGCTGCCCGGCACCGCCAAGGACGTCGCCAGGCGAGCCGGTCTGCCCTATTCCGAACAGCGGCTCACCACCGATGCCGGCTACAACGCCACGCTCGGAGCCGCTTTCCTGGGCGAACAGCTCGACCGCTTCAACGGCTCCTACGTGCTGACCTTCGCTGGCTACAATGCCGGCCCTCGCCGTGCGCTGGAATGGGTCAAACGCTATGGCGACCCGCGCGGCAAGGATGTCGACGCTGTCGTGGACTGGATCGAGAGCATACCCTTCAGCGAAACACGCAGCTACGTCCAGCGCGTGATGGAGAACTACCAAGTCTACAAGATGCGTCTGGCGGGCTCGTTCGATATCGCAGCAGATCTCAGCAAGGGGCGCTGAGAGACCGAGCGAACCGACCCGCCCCTTTCGCGACCTGTGCCGCCGATAGTCGAGGAATTCCGGAGATGGCCGAATATCATGACCACTTCTACCAGTCCGAAGACGGGCTGCAGCTTCACGCCCGCATCTACGAGGCGGCAGGTTCCTCCGCGCTTTCCGTGGTCTGCCTGCCCGGACTGACGCGCAATGCGCGCGACTTCCACGACCTGGCGATATTTCTATCGTCTTCGGCCAAGCCAGGCAGACGGGTCGTAGTGTTCGAATATCGCGGCCGCGGCCAGTCGCAATGGGATGCGGACAGCACGCATTACAACGTCGCGACGGAAGCCAAGGACGTCTTGGTCGGGCTCGACGGTCTGGCGATCCCGCGCGCGGCTTTCATAGGAACATCGCGCGGCGGACTGATCATCCACGTGCTGGCTGCCTTGCGCCCCGACATCCTTGGGCCGATCGTGCTCAACGACATAGGGCCGGTCATCGAACCCGAGGGCCTGGTACAGATTCGCGACTATCTGAGCACCGCTCCCCGCCCCGGCAGCTTCAACGAGGCCGAAACCGTGCAGCGCAAGATCCACGGCGCGGCATTTCCCTCCCTTAGCGATGAGGACTGGCGCCGATTCGTCCGCGCCATCTACCGCGACGACGCAGGACGTCCGGTGCCGGACTTCGATTCCGCGCTGATCAACGGGTTGTGGGCGTTCGACCCCGCCAAGCCGATGCCCGATCTATGGGCGCAGTTCGATCTGTTAGCTGCCAAGCCCTTGCTTACGATACGCGGTACGAATTCGCGCCTGCTTTCGCAGGCAACCGTCGAGGAAATGGCACGCCGGCATCCCGGCATGGAGATCGAGCTGGTCGCCGGCCAGGGCCATGCACCGCTGCTGGAGACCGCGGACCTGCCCGCCCGTATCACAAAATTCCTGACGCGAAAGTCCTGACGCAGTTCCTACCGGTCAGCTGGGCAGAATCACGCTGGCCCGCCAAAAGCCGAAACGCTTTAGAGCGGTTCTGGGTTAGATGGAATCGTTCTGCCGGAGGCAATTCGATCCCAAGGTCGAGGCGGGTGTCGCAGGCCGTACCTCGATGGTACGGACAAGACGCCCGCCGAAGGATTTGGGTCGAATTGACCGGGCCCGAAGGGTTTGCCGCTGGCGGATGCCCGCCGCGTCAGCCGGCTTGCCGGATGCACCACATCGGGCCTGCGCCGCCTTCCTTGCGGATCATCTCGCCATCAAGCAAACAGAACCGTCGCTCTGGGCACAGAGACATGTCTTAACTTCATAAGCAGACGTGTACGCCGCGATCTCAGCGATCGCCGCACACCTCGACGGCAGCCGCCTGGCCGCTTCCCCAACTCGCCGGCCGTCGGTCGGTTCGCCGCCCCTCCGCTGCCATTCCACCGGCAAAGGCCGGTCGCTCAACCCCAAACAAAAAGCCCGGCGGAAACCGCCGGGCTTTTCTCAAATCGACCTTTCGGACGATTAGAAGTTCCGCTGGAAGCGGAGGTAGCCACCGAACGCGTCGGCATTGTCGTAGTCAAAGTTGTCGTAGTAGCCGATTTCAGGCGTGATCTTCAGGCCCGGAACCAGTTCGTACGCAACGTTACCGACGGCAGCGAAGTTCTCGTAGTCGTCGTAGGACAGCTGAACGTTGATGACAGCCTTGTCGGTGACGCCGGCGCTGAAGCCGCCCCACACGCCCCAAGCGCCGCCCCAGGTGCCGTAGTAGCTGCGGACATCCGAGTCAGACTTCCAGCCGCCCATCACGAAGGCCGAGATGGTGTCGGTGATGTTGACGTCCAAACGGACCTTACCAGCGACTTCTTCCCAGACCGAGTCGTAGCCGACGACGGCCGACACGCCACCCCAGCCCTGCGTGAAGCCGATACCGGCGACAACGTGCGGGACGTAGGAGTCGAGCGTGTAGACGGCGCTGTCGCCCTCTTCGAGAGCCACCGCGGCGGTGAAGCCGTTGCCGCCCGTGAAGGTGTAGGCGATCTGGTGGGTGTCGAACGGACCGTAGGGAACCATATCGTCGTGGATCACGCCGCCGGCATAGTTCGTGAAGGTCGAGAACAGCGAATCGGTCTTACCGATGCGCAGGCCGCCGAGTTCGAGGTAGGCGTGCTCAACGGCCCAAGCGTTGTCAGCGTAGACGTACGGGCCAACGTCGTCATAGCCCTGCTTGGTGTCCCACTGGAAGTTCAGAGCGGCGTAGGCACGCAGGGTGCCGAGCTCGGTCTCCGAACGGGCGTCAACGCGGAGCTGGAAACGAGCGCGCTTGTAGTAGGTGTCGTTCTCGTCGTACTCGCCGTTGTCGTACCAGTCCTTCTTGTCGTAGGACGTCAGACCCCAAGCGTCGCCGACGCCGATGTCGTAACGGAAGTAGCCGCTGACCTTCAAGCAGGTCTCGGTGCCCGGGATATAATAGAAGCCGGCGCCGTAGGTGTCGCAGATGCGAACATAATCCATGGGTTCCGGCTCGGCCACGACGACCGCATCGGCCGCGCGCGCACCCGTCACTGCGACCAGGGCCGCAGCTGAGCCGAGAAGCAGGCTCTTGATGTTCATTTTCTGACCTCCAGTCAAAAGTTAAAAAGCGGGTCTGGGTATTTTGCTGAAGGCAGCGTTCCCTGCCCCATCCCCAATGCTGAAAAAGATGCGCGCTGCGCCCCTCTCTCGGAATCAACTTTTACCAATGCGGCGCCGGCGTTCAACTCCAATCACCGCCCCGCAAGCCCCCCACCGCCGCTATGCCACAGCGTTGTTGCACAAATGACACGCTTTCGCCGTCCTTGTTTACCCGCTGCTAACCATGAGGCCCGGAACCCGCGCATTTGCAATGCTTTTTGGGCTGATCGGCACACCTTCTCCGTCGGCCGGAGGCGTCCGATTCTTCCCGAGGCCTGGCCGAAGGGCCGTTCCGTGCGTGACGCCGTCGCGTTGGGCTGTGGCGCATGGCGCCGAGGACGGCGATTCGACAGCCCTGTTCGCCGCGACAGGGATCGAAGCCGCAATATATGGTCGAAACGGCGCAGGCGTGTTGATTATGCCTGCGCTTTTCTTTATCCAGCGCGCTACCGGAGAGGTGGCCGAGTGGTCGAAGGCGCTCCCCTGCTAAGGGAGTAGAGGTCAAAAGCTTCTCGTGGGTTCGAATCCCATCCTCTCCGCCACCCTCATAAGTCGCGCGTTGGCGGACGATCGAGCTGTTCTAGGGCAGATCGATACCGTCGCCCATCGAATGCCCCCGCCTTCGTCTGACCATTCGATTCCGCGAGGAGCGGGAATTTGTATGGCCAACGCATGTTGTGCCAACCGGCCACAATTTTATCCGGGTATAATTGACTTTGAATTTCATCAGGGTATTAAACTCGCCTACTTACTGGCGAGCGCGACATGTCCGATCATCTGATCAAACCCTGCACTGCCTTCTCAGGCCTGAAGCTGCTGCTTTCCGGCCCGCTGGCAGAGGTGGCCATCGCGGCCTCACGGAAGGCTGACGGCGCGGATGCTATCCTCGTATTCGATGATGAGACGGGACGCATCGTGGACCTCGATCTGCGCGGTACCGATGCGGACATCCTCAATCGGCTGGCCGATTCTTTCAAAGCCCGGACAGTTTCCGACCGTCACGAGGCTGGTGAAACCTCGGATGAGACGGAACGAGACGGTGGGCAGAGAGGTCGGGGACGACCGCGACTGGGTGTCGTTGCCCGCGAGGTAACATTGCTGCCGCGCCAATGGGAATGGCTAGCCGCCCAGCCCGGTGGTTCGTCCGCCGCATTGCGGCGTCTTGTAGACGAAGCACGCAAGGCCGTTGATCCGCGCCAGCGGCGGCGAGCGGCACAGGAGGCCGCGTATCGCTTCATGCATGCCGTTGCAGGCGACCTACCAGGTTATGAGGAAGCGACACGCGCCCTCTTTGCCGACGATCGTGCGACTTTGGGGCAACGGGTCGCCGCCTGGCCTGAGGATGTCCGGGCCTATGCCCTGCGCCTCGCAGCCGGTTCAGCGGAACCAGAGCATTCCTGATACCGGATCGGACCCATGACAAGCCCGCCGATCCTTCCCCAGGGGACTACACCGTCCGTTGCGGTAGCTAACGGCATCGACCTCGCCTGGGATTGCTTTGGCCATGTCGAGGACGAGGCCGTGCTGCTGATTGCGGGGCTGGGAACACAGATGATCCGGTGGACGAGGCCCTTTTGCGAGGCGCTCGCCGAAAGGGGCTATCGCGTCATCCGCTTCGACAACCGCGATGCCGGCCGTTCCACGCATTTCAGTGCGTCTGCGCCCCAGGACTTCGGCGCGCTTGCCGCGGCGCTGATGGCGGGGCATCCGCCCGAGGTGCCCTACACGCTGCACGATATGGCAGCCGACGCGGTCGGTCTCCTCGATGCTCTCGGCATCGCGCGGGTTCATGCCGTGGGCCGGTCGATGGGCGGCATGATCGCGCAGATTCTGGCGAGTGAATATGCCGACCGCGTTCTTTCGCTCACCTCGATCATGTCGAGCACCGGCAATCCGGCTCTGCCGCAGGCGGCCCCCGATGTCATGGCCATGATGATGCGCACCGCGCCCGACCCCGCCGTCGATCCGACGGGCTTTCTCGCGGTCCGCCTCGCCTTCGCACGCAGAATCGCGGGCACGGGTCATGCGTTCGATGAGGACGCCCATCGGGCCTTGCTGCTTCAAGAAGCAGGGCGCTTCTATGATCCTGATGGCACAGCGCGGCAGGTAGCGGCCATGGCGGTGGCGGGCGACCGCCGTGCGCGTCTGGCCATGATTTCGGTGCCGACACTTGTCATCCATGGCACTGACGATCCGCTGATCCTCCCGGCCTGCGGCCAAGACACCGCCCGCTCGATCCGAAACGCACGCACAATGCTGATCGAAGGCATGGGACACGACCTGCCACCCGGACTCGACCGAACGATAGTCGACGCTATCTGTGAGGTAGCGAGGAAGGGATCGCGCCGCCCACCTTCATGATGCTGTCGTAGGACGACAGAACCTCGCAGTGCCCGCCGTTGCTCAGTCTTGGGAAGATGCCGACGCTTCGATCTCTCCCCGGTGTTCGCCGGTTGGCATAGAGGTCAGTCGGGCTGCGCCTTGCAACGGGCACAGCCCGCTCCCCTGTCACTGAGCGAGGCCGAACGCCGGATGATGGATGAGTTCGCCAGCCGGGGCGACGCCGTCGAACGGCAAGGCCAGCACCACCTCAGGAGGACAGCCGGCTACTCGCAGATCGTGGAAGGCCCGGAAGCCAAACCGGCCATAGTAGGCAGGATTGCCCACCAGCGCCGCGCCGCGGCCGGTCTCCCGCAGCCGGCGGAGCGCCTCCGTCATCAGGGCCGCGCCGATACCCTCGCGGTGCCTCGACGGCAGAACGGCCAGCGGGCCGATCAGACCCCAGCCGCCCTGATCGTCCACCCTCGCTGGCGAGGCGGCCAGATAGCCGACGACCGCCCCCTCCTCCTCAGCCACCAACGAAAGGGAAAGCGCCCGGCCCGCCCGCAGCGCCTCGACGATGCTCGCCTCGGTTCCGGTGGCTTGCGGGAGCAGCCTCATCGCTTCGGTGACGAGCGAGCGAATTGCGGAAATATCCGCGACGGTTTCGTTGCGGATCAGCATATCACGCTCCCTGGTTGTCGAGTTGGGAGCGCACGACAATGCGGCCGCGTTTTGAAATCCGGTAGGGGCTTCCCGACCGCGATTCGATCAGACGCTTCTGCCTCAGCCGGTTGAAGACCGTCAGTCCGAAGTCGGCAAGCATCATCCCGTCGCGGGTGACGCATGTTGCCGCCGTAATCTTAGGGCCGTCGCCGCGTTCGTGCAGGATGTGGCCGCCAAGGGCCAGAACGTGCAGCGCACGCTGTTCAATCTTGGATATGTTCATGGAAGTCTCGTGTGACAGACGTGAAAAACCACGCCGTGTGCGCGTGCACGCGGCGGCTACGAATTCACGAAGGCTCTCTGCAACTCAGAGAGCCCTGTCACACAAGCTCTAGCATCCAGTCTCCAACGAGCGCGCGGCGGACAGCTCCGCCGCGCACCCCGGCAATACAGGGCCTTTGCCGCACTGACAACCGCCAAGGCGGCCGCAAACGCGCGGTCGCCACGCCGGCTCAGGCCGAGAGCCAGGCGGTGGTGAAATCCTGCTCGTAGGCCTGATGCATCTGGTAGCCGTTGAGCCTGGGGGTCATGTGGCAGAAGAGCTTCCGCCAGTAGGGCTGAACGATGATGCCCGAGTCCTGCAGCGTGACCTGCAGTTCCTTCATCAGCGCGCGGCGAGCGTCGGCGTCAGCGATGGAATTGGCTTTCTCGATCTTGGCGTCGAACTCCGGATCCGAAAAACCGGTCTCGTTCCAGGCAGATCCCGTCTGGTAGGCGAGCGCGTAGGTCTGGATACCGAGGGGCCGCGCGTTCCAGTTG
Source organism: Rhizobiaceae bacterium (assembly GCA_016793565.1). Taxonomy (GTDB): domain Bacteria; phylum Pseudomonadota; class Alphaproteobacteria; order Rhizobiales; family Rhizobiaceae; genus JAEUMA01. Next base: position 10,268 of record JAEUMA010000396.1, on the reverse strand, counting down.
GTGGTGGCCAGCGGGTACTTGGTCCAGTCGTTCCAGAAGGAGCTTTCCGGAATGACGGTGCGCTTCACCTTGAAGCCCGCCTCGCGCATCTGCTGCGCCGCCGCGTCCGAGCTTTCCTTCCGGTAGTCCGCATCCACCGAGATCAAGTCGAACTCATGGTCGAGCTGGCCGGCTTCCTCGAGCAAAGCCCTAGCCTTCGCGATATCGCGCCCGATTGGCGGCAGCGGCGCATATTCCGGGTGCATGGGGCCGACATGGTGATTCTCGGCCACCTCGCCCTTGCCGTCGATGCCAAGCTTCAGCACTGCCTCGTTGTCGATGGCAAGCTGGATGGCGTTGCGCACGCGCTTGTCGTCATAAGGCTTGGCGGCGACGTTGGTGCGGATGACGATGGTGGCGGCGGTGACGATCTCGGACCTGCGCATTCCCATGCCGTCCAGCGCGGCGACGTCGTACGACTGGGTCTGGGCCGTCATGTCGATCTCGCCGGACTCCATCGCGGCGATGGTCGGCGCGGTCTCGGTGCCGTAGTCGATCCAGTCCACGCCGTCGAGGTGGACTTTCCCGCCCCACCAGGACCCGTCGGGCCGCTTTCGCACGGAGGCGCGGACCCCCACCTCGTGAACCGTAAGCTCGAACGGGCCGGTGCCGACCGGCGCCTGCGACAAAGTCTGAGTGGCCGCGTCGAAGCCGCGATGGACGATCAGCGCCGGATAGTCGGTCATGGCCGGAATGATCGAGATGTCGGGCTTGGAGAGTTTCAGCACGACGGTATGCGGATCGCTCGTCGCGATCGCCCCGGCGCGCGCCTTCTTGGTATCGGCGTCGATCAGCGAGCCCATCCGTCCGGCCATCGAATTGCCGGCGACGTCCTTGTCGCACCAGCGGGCGATGTTGAAGACGACGTCCTCTGCGGTGAAATCATCGCCATTCGACCATTTCACGCCCTTGCGGACGTGCAGCACATATTCGGTGGCGTCGGCGTTGACCTCCCAGCTTTCGAGCAGCATCGGCCTGAAGGTGAAGTCCGGCTTCCAGCGCACCAGAGGCTCGATGAACTGCATGGCGATGTTGCCCATCTGCGAGACCTTGAAGAGACGCGGATCCTCCAGCGCCATGACCTGCATGGACACCCGGACCACACCGCCGCCGACGGGCTCCTCCGCCGCGGCGACATGCGGGGCGGCGAGGCCCAGCATGCTGTAGGCCGCGGCGGTGGAAGCTCCGAGCGCGCTGGCCGTGGCCAGAAACTCGCGGCGGTTCATACGGCCTGCCTTAGCCTCCCTTGCATACATGCCGATCGCCGGGTGAAGCTTGCGTGACATTTCAGTATCTCCCTCTGTTGATTTTTCGATTGAATTTGCCCGACAGTGGCGCCCACGAAGCGCCGGCTGGCGGATTGATGCGGAGGTTTTCGTGAACCTGCTTGCGGCGATGAAGGTCTATGACCGCGTCTGCATGCTGGGCAGCATGTCGGCGGCCGCGCGCGACCTCGGTATGTCGACGACCGCGGTGAGCCGGATGCTGAAGGAGCTGGAGGAAGACCTCGGCGTGCGCCTTCTCAACCGTACCACGAGACGCATGAGCACGACGGAGGCCGGCCGCGACTATGCCGAGCGCGTGCGCGCGTTGCTCGGCGAGGTGGAGGAACTGCAGGATTCGACGCGGCGCCTCGACCGCGGCACGCGCGGCCTGCTGCGCGTCTCCTGCTCCAACGTGCTGGCCTATACACGGATCACACGGCTGATCCCGGTGTTCCTGCGCGAAAACCCGCTGGTCTCGATCGAGTTTAACCTGACGTCGCGCCACGTTGTTGGCATCGTCGAGGAAGGCTACGACGTGGCGATCCGTTTCGAGGCGCAGACGGATTCCGAAATCGTCGCGCGGCAGTTGGGCAAGGTGCGCAACTACGTCTGCGCCACGCCGGCCTATCTGGACGACAACGGCCGGCCGCAGCATCCGCGCGACCTGGCGAACCATTCCTGCGTGCTGTCCAACTTCGCGCGACGGCTCGGTTCCTGGCCTTTCGCGGGGCCGGGAGGCCGATTTTCCGCACCGGTGAACGGACGCGTGTCGACGAACAGCGTCGAGGCGGCCTATCAGATGACGATCGCCGGTTTCGGCATAGGCAATCTGCCAAGCCTGCTGGTGGCGGACGCCATAGCCGACGGTCGCCTCGAAGCCCTGCTCGAGGAGTATGAGCCGGTATCCAGCCCGATCTACGCGCTCTACCCGCACCGGACCTACGTGGCCATGAAGGTGCGCGCCTTCGTGGACTTCCTCATGCGCGAACTTTCTCCTGATCTGGATTGATGGGACGGGTGAGGCAACAGGCCGAGCGCCGTCGACGCGCCAGTCTGCGGCCCGGTGTTCAGACCGCCGCCTTGCGTCTTGCGTCGGCGGACTTCGCCTCGTCGGTCCAGGTGTCTTCGACGTAGAAGGGGCCGGGGTTTTCCCTCAGCTGCTCGTATTTGCAGATCTGAGGCTCGTCTCCGAGCGGGACTGATCTCCCGTCGCGGAAGGCCCATTCGCCGCGATCAGGTGAATCTTCCGCGCGGACATAGGAGTCGATCTGCAGGATGCGCGGCTCGGTCGAGATGTTCGGGCCGGAGCCGTGGATCGTATAGAGCGTCCACAGCACGAGATCGCCGGGCTCCATTTCGAGCTGCACCACTTCGGACGGGTCGACGCCAACCTGCCGCAGTTCCGAGCCCTGCTCGACATTCCCGACCATGATGCCGCCATCCTCGGAAAGCCCGAGATAGCCGCGCCTGTGGTGCCCCGGCACCACCTTCAACGCACCATTGGACGCGTCCTGCCGGTTGAGCGCCAAGCCGGTATTCAGCGAGTATCGGTCGAGATTGGCGAAGAGGTCCGGCCGGGTCCGGAACCGCACGTCCTGATGCATGCGATAGTAGGTGTATTTGCCGCCGGGGGCCTTCCAGTGGAGCTGATTGGCGATCTGTTTGATGTCCGGCCCGAGCAGCGGCGCCAGCACGTCGAACCGCTTCTGACTGCGGCGGGATTTTTCCAGGACCGGATTGATCCAGGAGAACCAGTGCGCCTGCGGCACGTTGCGGCGGCCGTTGCCGGGATCGTTGACAACCTCGAAGTACAGGTTCTTGTCGCGGTAGGAAGCATGGTGCTTCAGGCCCTCGGCATATACCCTCTCGCTTTCGCGTTGCAGCTCCGCCACTTCTGCCTTGTCGAGGAAGCCACGAATGACGGCGTAGCCGTTCTCGCGCAGTTCGACGACGTGTTTTGTATCCATGGTGTTTCCTCGCCGGTGGACCTGATGAAGAGCAGGCCGAATTCCTGCAGCAGTCCGTGGATGCGAAGATACCTTTGCGTCGGCGGGGGAATAGGCGTGGAATCGGGCAACAACTTTCCCGCATTCCGCAACAATCACGATACAACCCGGCCGTACGGCATTCTTCGGCCGGGCTCGTCGATCAGGTCAGATATCGGTGACGGCCCGCTGGACGGTCGTGTTCGCGAGCGCTATCGGGACGGTGCCGGTTCAAGCCGGTCGGAAAAGATAGGCCGCGCGACTTCGGCGCCCGCATCCGGGCCGCTGATAGCCGGACGAGCCAGCAGGGCGGAAAACCATGACCGAAGCTTTCATCTGCGACTATATCCGCACCCCAATCGGCCGCTTCGGGGGCTCGCTCTCATCCGTTCGCCCCGACGATCTCGGCGCCGTGCCGCTCCGGGCGCTGATGACGCGCAACCCCGACATGGACTGGGCGGCGGTCGAGGATGTCGTCTTCGGCTGCGCCAACCAGGCGGGCGAGGACAACCGTAACGTCGCCCGCATGGCGCTGCTGCTGGCCGGGCTGCCGCTGGAAGTGCCCGGCACGACGGTGAACCGCCTGTGCGGCTCCGGCATGGATGCTATCGGGATCGCTGCGCGGGCGATCAAGGCCGGCGAAGCCGAACTGATGGTGGCCGGCGGCGTGGAATCGATGAGCCGCGCGCCCTTCGTGATGCCCAAGGCGGCCGAGGCCTTTTCCCGCAACGCAGAGATCTATGACACCACCATCGGCTGGCGTTTCGTCAACCCGCTGATGAAAAAGCAATACGGCATCGATTCCATGCCGGAGACCGGAGAGAACGTGGCCGAGGAATTTCATGTCGGCCGTGCGGAGCAGGACGCATTTGCCTCCCGCAGCCAGGCGCGCGCGGTAGAAGCTCAGGCCAACAGCCGCCTCTCGAAGGAGATCATACCTGTCACGATCCCTCAAAGAAAGGGCGAGGCCACGGTCGTCGACAAAGACGAGCATCCGCGTGCCGGCACCACGGTCGAAGCGCTTTCGCGGCTACCCACGCCGTTCAAGAAGGAGGGCGGCACGGTGACGGCCGGCAACGCCTCCGGCGTCAACGACGGGGCCGCCGCGGTCATCGTCGCGTCGGAGGCGGCGGCGCGAAAACACGGGCTGACGCCGATCGCGCGCATACTGGGGCTCGCCACCGCGGGCGTCGCGCCGCGCATCATGGGCATCGGGCCCGCCCCTGCCACGCAGAAGCTGTGCGCCCGCCTCGGCATCAAGCCGGCCGATTTCGACGTGATCGAGCTCAACGAGGCCTTCGCATCGCAGGGCATCGCCGTGCTGCGGCAATTGGGCATCGCCGAGGACGCCACCCATGTGAACCCCAACGGCGGCGCCATCGCGCTCGGCCACCCGCTCGGCATGTCGGGCGTACGTATCACCGGCACTGCGGCGCTGGAACTACGCGAACGCGACGCCAGGCTGGCTCTGGCGACGATGTGCATCGGCGTCGGCCAGGGTATCGCCATCGCACTGGAGCGGGCTTAGCACCGGTCGCGGAAGCCAGATTGTGAACCCGTAACGACGCGGATATTGTTCGCCGGGTTCGGTCCAAGAGGGGCGCGCCGCAATGCTGCATGCCGTAGGTACGTTGCTTCCGTATGCGGTACCAGTGGCGCTGAGCCCGCTACCTATCATTGCGGCGGTCATGCTGCTGCTTTCGCCTAGCGGCATCCGTAGCGGTCTGGGCTTTCTGGCCGGACGCTGGATTGCACTGGTGGTGCTGGCGCTGGTCGTTGCCTTACTGTCTAGCAGGCTCACCGACGGAGACAGTTCTGGCGACAGCGCCGGCTGGCTGCGCATCGGCCTTGGCTTGGCGGTTCTCGCCGGCGCCGGGCTGATGTGGAGCAAGCGCCCGCGCGGAGACGAGCCACCGCCCTTGCCTGGCTGGATGCGCTCGCTGGAAAGCATGAGCCCGGCGCGCGCCGTCTCCATGGGCATGCTGCTGACAGCCGCAAACGTCAAGGAACTTGCCTTCGTCATCGGCGCGGGCGTGCTGATCGGCACGGAGGCGCTGTCCCCGTCTGAGGCCGCGTGGGTGGCCGCGCTGTTCGGGGCCATCGCCTGTGTGAGCATAGCCGCGCCGCTCGTCATGCTGATCGCAGCGCCGACGAGGTCGCGTGCGGTACTGGGCAGCGTGCGCGACTGGCTTGTGCGCAACAACTCCATCGTGATCGCCATCGTGCTTGCCGCGATCGGCATCATGTTGATTGGCGACGGCCTCCAGGCCCTGTGAATCGTGCTCCGAAGATGAGGCCGGGCGAAAATCTCGTCCTTTCGGCACGCGCGCGGCTTGGCTAACAAGGTTTTCCAATTCGGAAGGTCCCCATGCCGCGTCTCACCGCACTCGCCGCCACCCTGCCCGACACCGTTCCCTTCGTCGGGCCCGAAACGCAGGAACGGGCGCGCGGGCGCGCCTTTCGTGCGCGTGTCGGTGCGAACGAGAGCGGCTTCGGCCCGTCCCCGCGGGTCGTCGCGGCCATGGCGGAGGCCGCTGCTGAAGCCTGGAGGTACTGCGATCCGGACAATTTCGAGCTGAAGGCCTCGCTGGCCCGCCATCTCGGCGTCACGGCCGAAAACGTGGTCGTCGGCGAAGGCATAGACGGGCTCTTGGGGCTGACGGTACGCCTCTTCGCCGAGCCGGGCGCGGCCGTCGTCACATCGCTCGGGGCCTACCCGACGTTCAATTTCCACGTCGCAGGCTTCGGCGCACGGCTGATCACCGTGCCTTACCGGGGCGACGGTGAGGATCTCGACGCGCTGCTCATCGCGGCACGGCGCGAGAAGGCGGCGATCGTCTACGTCTCCAACCCCGACAATCCGATGGGAAGTTGGCACGGCGCAGGCGAAATCGAGCGTTTCGCGGACGCCTTGCCGGAAGACACGCTGCTGGTGCTGGATGAGGCCTATGGGGAGACGGCGCCGGACGGCACGCTTCCACCCATGCTGCCGCTCCGGCCCAATGTGCTGCGATACCGCACCTTCTCCAAGGCTTATGGCCTCGCCGGCCTGCGCTGCGGCTATGTCGTCGGCGAGGCATCGCTGGTGCGCGCATTCGACAAGGTACGCAACCATTTCGGCGTCAACCGGATGGCGCAGGTCGCCGGGCTCGCGGCGCTGGCCGACCACGACTACCTTGACAAGGTGGTCGCGCAGGTCGACGCGGCGCGGCGGCGCATCGCCGTGATTGCCGCAGCGAACGGTCTGCGGCCGCTGCCGTCGGCCACCAACTTCGTCACCATCGATTGCGGCGCCGACGGCGCTTTCGCGCTCAAGGTGCTGCAACAACTGGTCGCCCGTGACGTCTTCGTACGCAAGCCGATGGCGCCGGGCCTCGACCGCTGCATCCGCGTCAGCGCCGCGCCCGAGGCGGAACTGGCCATCTTCGCTGCCGAGCTGCCCGCCGCGCTTGCCGCCGCCCGCACTGCCTGAGCCGTCAGGGCCGGTCCAGTCGCCAGCGTAGGCATCCGGTGGCGCCGCGCACTGCCGCTATGTACGAGCGAATGTCACCCTTGCGCCGAAATCCGCATATGCGTTCGCGTAGGCAGCATATGCAGTGCAACGGACCTTTCCTTGTTATGTTTAGTTGGATATATCGATCCGGACGGCTGAAAGCCGGCATGCTTTCAAAGGGAGACAACGACATGGCGCGCAATGGGTTTGTTGGAAAGACGGCGCTGGCCGCCGCTGGGCTTGCGGCGCTAATGGCCTTGGGCACGGCTGCGCGCGCGGAAGAGACGGTCACAGTGTTCGCGGCCGCCAGCATGAAGAACGCGCTCGACGCCATCAACGAGGCCTGCGCCGGCGAAGTGGGCGAGAAGGCGACGATCTCCTATGCGGCGAGTTCGGCGCTTGCCAAGCAGATCGAGGAAGGCGCGCCCGCCGACGTCTTCATCTCGGCGGACCTCGACTGGATGGCCTATCTCTCCGACAAGAATCTGACCAAGAAGGACACGGAGACGCAGTTGCTGGGCAACAGTATCGTGCTGGTTGCGCCCGTCGATTCCGCCGCCAGCATCGAGATCGCGCCGAACTTCGACCTCGCGGGTCTGCTGGGCGACGGCAAGCTGGCCATGGCCAATGTCGATTCCGTCCCGGCCGGCAAGTACGGCAAGGCATCGCTGGAGAAGCTGGGCGTGTGGGATTCGGTATCCGGCAAGGTCGCGCAGGCCGAGAACGTGCGCGCCGCGCTGGCGCTCGTCTCCACCGGCGAGGCGCCGCTCGGCATCGTTTACAAGACCGACGCCGCGGCCGACAAGAAGGTGAAGATCATCGGCACTTTCCCGGCGGATTCGCACAAGCCGATCATCTATCCGATCGCCCAGACTGCGGAATCCAAGGATAAGGACACCTCCGCCTTCCTCAAGTGCGTGAAGTCGGCGAAGGCCAAGACGCTTTTCGAAGAGCAGGGCTTCACGGTATTGGTGCCCCCGGCCTCGAACTAACGACCGGAATCAAGGATGGAGTGGCTGGACCTTAGCCCCGACGAGTGGAATGCGGTCCGCCTCTCCATCAAGGTTTCGGCCTGGGCGACGCTGTTCAGCCTGCCGATCGGCATATTTGTTGCCTACCTTTTGGCGCGCAGGAATTTTCCGGGAAAGTGGCTGCTCAACGGCGTGGTTCACCTTCCCCTGATCCTGCCGCCGGTGGTGACAGGCTATCTGCTTTTGCTCACCTTCGGCCGGCGCGGACCGGCCGGTGTATTCCTCGAAGAATATTTCGGCATCGTCTTTGCCTTCCGCTGGACTGGGGCGGCGCTTGCCTGCGGCGTCATGGCGTTTCCGCTGATGGTGCGCGCCATCCGCCTGTCCATCGAGGCGGTCGACCGCCGGCTGGAGGCGGCCGCCGGCACGCTGGGCGCAGCTCCGGCCTGGGTCTTCGCCACGGTGACGCTGCCGCTGATCCTGCCTGGTGTCATCGCCGGCATGATCCTGGCCTTCGCCAAGGCCATGGGCGAGTTCGGCGCCACCATCACCTTCGTCTCCAACATTCCCGGCGAGACGCAAACCCTGCCTTCAGCCATCTACACCTTCACGCAAGTGCCGGGGGGGGATATGGGCGCGCTGCGGCTAACGCTGGTGTCGATCGCCATTGCGATGACGGCGCTGGCCGCGTCGGAGTTCTTTGCACGGCGGGTCAGCCGGCGGCTGGACCTCGAATGAGCCTGTCCGTCGACGTACATCACAGGCTCGGCAGCTTCGAGATCGAGGCGGCGTTCGAAAGCTCCGGACGGCTCACCGCGCTGTTCGGCCCCTCCGGCTCCGGCAAATCGACGCTGGTCAACCTCATCGCCGGCCTGATGCGGCCCGATCGCGGCTATGTGACCTTCGGCGACCGCACGCTGGTGGACACCGGCCAGCGCATCTTCCTGCCGCCGTACCGCCGCCGCATCGGCTACGTCTTCCAGGACGCGCGCCTGTTTCCGCATTTCACCGTCAGCCAGAACCTGCGCTACGGCCGCTTCTTCACGCCCGCGGCCAAACGCTACGCCGACTTCGACCATGTCGTCGAACTGCTTGGCCTCGGGAATCTGCTTGAGCGCAGGCCCTCGCTTCTTTCGGGTGGCGAGAAGCAGCGTGTGGCGATCGGCCGGGCGCTGATCGCCAGCCCACGGCTGATCCTGATGGACGAGCCGCTGGCCTCGCTGGACGATGCGCGCAAGGCCGAGATCCTGCCCTATATCGAGCGCCTGCGCGACGAAAGCCGGATTCCGATCGTCTATGTCAGCCACTCGCTTGCCGAAGTGACGCGGCTGGCGACGGACGTGGTCGTGATGTCGGCGGGCCGCGTGGCGGCGGCTGGCCCGGCCGTGGCGGTGCTGTCGCGGATGGACCTGCTGCCGGACGAGGACCGCGACGAGGCCGGCACCCTGATCGAGTTCGCGGTGACGGGCCACGAGGACGAATTCGGCCTTACGGTGCTGCACTCGCAGGGCGGCGAATGGCGCGTCCCGCGCATCGAGGTTTCGGCCGGCGGCAGCGTTCGCGCCCGCGTGCGAGCGCGCGACGTGATGATCGCGACCGAGGAGCCGCGCGGCATCAGCGCGCTGAATGTGCTGCCGGGGCTGGTCGCGGAGGTCAGCGCCGGCGAGCGCAGCGATGCGCTGGTGGCGATCGACTGCGGCGGCGACCGCATTCTCGCCCGTGTCACCCGGCGGTCGCTCGCCGGACTGGGCCTGGAGCCGGGGCGCCGCGTGTTCGCCGTCGTCAAGGCGGTCGCCTTCGACAAAGGCAGCACTGCGCGCCGCGCGCCGCCGGGGAGCGTGGCCGCTGGCGAAGGCCGGTAACCGCACAGGCTTTGTCGCACGGTTGCGAGTGCTATAGTCTTGATGCCATAACGCCCCTCGCCCATGGGCACCCGGAGAAGACCATGCCGTCGCTGAGCCTCAGGATCAATCTCGACCCCGACGGCCGCATCGGGCCCGGTAAGATCGAATTGCTGGAGCAGATCGCCGCATTCGGCTCGATCTCGGCCGGCGCGCGGCAGATGAACATGTCCTACAAACATGCCTGGGACCTGGTGGAGGAGATGAACCGGCTGTTCGGCAAGCCCGTCGTCGCCGCGCAGACCGGCGGCAAGCATGGCGGCGGGGCGCAGCTCACGCCGATCGGACTGGCGGTGGTCAGCCGCTTCCGCGCGATCGAGCGCGCCGCCACCGCCGCCGCAGCCCAGCACATGGCAGCCCTGCAGGCCGAGATAGAAGCCGCCTGACCGAAAACGGAAGCACGCCGATACGCAATTTGTGACCCTTGAATTAATTGAACGTTCGTTTTATTCCTGCGACAGGGAGCAGGACATGGCGAGGACGACCGGCTCGGACGGTGAAAAGACGCTGTCGGCGATCCGCGATTCGGCCGCGGCCCTGATCGCGCGGCACGGCTACGAGGCGATGTCCATGCGCCAGCTCGCGGCCGATGTCGGCGTGCAGCCGGCGGCGCT
>JAEUMA010000371.1 GCA_016793565.1 Rhizobiaceae bacterium | reverse complement strand
CAGGAATGGTTCGACAATCCTGATAACCCCAGCATGACCGCTCTCTATATGGAGCGGTACCTCAACTACGGCCTGACCCGTGAGGAGCTGCAGTCGGGCAAGCCGCTGATCGGCATAGCCCAGACCGGTTCCGACCTGTCGCCGTGCAACCGGCACCACATCGAGCTCGCCAAGCGCGTTCGCGCGGGCATCGAGGCATCGGGAGGCGTGCCTTTCGAGTTCCCATGCCACCCCATCCAGGAAACCGGAAAGCGGCCGACGGCCTCGATCGACCGCAACCTGGCCTATCTCAGCCTGGTCGAGGTCCTCTACGGCTACCCTTTGGACGGCGTGGTGCTGATGATCGGCTGCGACAAAACGACACCAGCGCTGCTGATGGCGGCGGCGACGGTCAACCTGCCGGCGATCGCGCTGTCGGTCGGCCCTATGCTGAACGGCTGGCATCGCGGCGAGCGCACCGGCTCGGGCGCCATCGTCTGGAAGATGCGCGAGAAGCTCGCAGAGGGTGAAATCGACTATGAGCAGTTCATGGAGATCGTCGCGTCTTCGGCACCCTCGGTCGGCTACTGCAACACGATGGGCACCGCCACGACCATGAACAGCCTTGCCGAGGCGCTCGGCATGCAGCTTCCGGGCTCGGCGGCCATTCCGGCGCCTTATCGGGAGCGCGGCCAGATGGCCTATGCGACCGGCAAGCGGATCGTCGACATGGTGCGCGAGGATCTGAAACCTTCCGACATCATGACGCGCGAGGCGTTCGAGAACGCCATCGTGGTCAATTCTGCCATCGGCGGCTCGACCAATGCGCCCATCCATCTCAATGCTGTGGCGCGCCATCTCGGCGTTCCGCTGACCAATGACGACTGGCAGCGCATCGGCCATCCGGTTCCGATGCTGGTCAACCTGCAGCCGGTGGGCGAATATCTCGGCGAGGACTACCACCGTGCCGGCGGCGTGCCGGCGGTGGTCGGCGAATTGCTGAAAGCGGGGCTGCTGCCGCATCCCGACACCAAGACCGTCAACGGCAAGAGCATCGGCGAGAACTGCGCCAAGGCGGAGAACATGAATCCGCAGGTGATCAAGTCGGTGTCGGCTCCGCTCAAGGACCATGCGGGTTTCATCAACCTCAAGGGCAACCTGTTCGACAGCGCCATCATGAAGACCAGCGGCATCTCGAAAGAGTTCCGCGACCGCTACCTTTCGAACCCGGCCGACCCGGAGGCGTTCGAGGGCAAGGCGATGGTGTTCGATGGTCCGGAGGACTATCACGCCCGCATCGAGGACCCGGCGCTGGGCATCGACGAACACACGATGCTGTTCATGCGCGGGGCCGGGCCCGTCGGCTATCCCGGAGGCGCGGAGGTCGTGAACATGCAGCCGCCGGCCTACCTGCTCAAGAAGGGCGTACACGCCCTGCCCTGCATCGGCGACGGACGCCAGTCCGGCACTTCGGGCTCGCCCTCGATCCTCAACGCCTCACCGGAAGCGGCGGTCGGCGGCGGACTCGCCATCTTGAAGACCGGCGACAAGGTGCGCATCGACCTGCGCAAGGGCACGGCCAACATTCTGATTTCGGACGACGAGCTCGCTTCCCGGCGCGCCGCCCTCAACGCCAATGGCGGCTACCACTATCCCAAGCACCAGACGCCGTGGCAGGAGATCCAGCGCGGCATCGTCGACCAGTTCTCGGAAGGGATGGTGCTGAAGCCGGCAGTGAAGTACCAAGACGTTGCGCACAAGTCCGGCGTGCCGCGCGACAATCACTGAGCGGCGATCGCTCCCGCATCCATCGAAAGGCGCGGCGGATTTTATCCGGCGCGCCTTTTGTTATCCTAGAGCATTTCCGGTGAATGCTGGGTCACAGGACATACTCTGACTCGGCAAGTCGATGGGTGCTTAAGCACCCATAGCCGCTCGGGGCAGCGCGATCAGTTCGCCGAAGCGATTGCGCAGCCTCTCGTCCAGCAGGCGGGAGATGTGGCGCGGAAAATGGCTCGACAGCACGCGCTTCTTTTCCGCGATCGCCCGCTGAAGGATGTCGGGCTTGCCCCTCTCGTTCCATTCCTTGGGCGAAAAGCGGTCGCCGACGGCGGGATAGAAGTATTCGGTCTGCATTAGCGCCAGCGTCTGGGCGTTGCCCAGATAGTGGCCGGGCCCGTTGAGGCAGACATCGGCGATGGTGTCGATCGACAGCGCAGCCTCCGAAACCTCGACACCGCGCACGCAGCGCTGGCAATATCCCAGCATGTCGTTGTCGATGATCAGGCTCTCCAGGCAGAAGCCCAGGAGGGACGCGTGCATGCCGGCCGCCTCATAGACAAGGTTCAGGCCGGAAAGCCCCGCCATGACGTTGGTGATGCCCTTCTCGAAGCCGGACTGGATGTCGGGCAGCTTGGAATCGGCCATGCCGGCAGCGGAGCCGCCCGGCAAATCGTAGAACTGGGCCATCTGCGCGCAGGCGGCCGTCAGCAGCGCCTGCTCGGCCGACCCGCCCGACATCGCGCCGGTGCGCAGGTCCGACACGAACGGCCAGGTACCGAAGATCGCCGGATGGCCGGGCTTCAGCGCGTTCACGTAGACCAGGCCCGCCAGAACCTCCGCCACTGCCTGCACCACCGCGCCGGCGATCGCCGCTGGCGCTGTCGCGCCGGCCTGGCCGGCCGACAGCAGTAGGATCGGAATGCCGCCCGCCACGCAGGCTTCCAGCACGCCGCACGCGTCTTCCGCGAACTTCATCGGCGGCACCACGAAGCAGTTCGAGTTGGAGACGAACGGCCGGGCGCGGAAATTCTCCTCGCCGCCGGCGATCGCGTAGAGCATCTCCAGCGCCGGGGCGACGTTCTCGCGCACGGTGAACGAAGTTCCGACATGCTTGGAGGTGCCGGTCACGCAGGCGTAGAGCGTGTTGAAATCCATCGCCAGCGGGTCGGGAATGTCGCGCGGAACCATCGGCCGCTGGAAGAAGTGGATGTTGTCGAGGCCGTCGACGATGCGGGCGGCATCATAGATGTCCTGCAGCAGCGACTCGCGATACTCGCGCTTCTCCACATCGACCAGATGCACGGCCGCGCCGGCCGTGCCGTAATGCACTCGGCTGCCTTGTACGAGCAGGTCGTGCCTGGGATCCTGACCGTATAGGGTTATGTTTCGCGCCGCCGACCGGATGGTCGCCAGCACGAGATTGCGCGGAAAACGGATGCGTCCGTCTGCGCTGTATTCACAGCCCACCCGCGTCAGCGCCTCGATGGTGGAGGGGATCGGGTTGCCGAAGCCAACCGTCTCCAGCACGGTGAGAACCGCCTCGTGAATCCGTTCGAGATCGTTCTGCGTCAGCGGCTTGTAGCGGCCGCCCTCCAGTCCGGGCCGCACGGGCCGCACGTCTTCTGCGAGCGGCGCGGATCGCAGCGCTCGGCGGGCCTCGCGCCCGCCCGAACGACGCTGGCGCGAATCCGCCAGCGCGTCCGCCTTCTCAAGAGCGGTCGACATTGTTCAACACTCCACCTCGTACCAGGACCCGCCGGCGGGTTTTGCCATTGTCCGACAGTCCAACGCCCCTTGTTTCATGCGACTATGCAGCGCCTGCCAAGCCGGAAGATGAGCCAGCGCTTTTGCGCGGCATGGGCCAGTCAGGCCCACAACCGCGCCTTACGCAGCGGCGGGGCGGCGCCCGGCCGCCGTCGCAAGTTCTCGGATTCCCGGCTCGATATGCTGCAGCGAGATCGACGAGAAGCCGAGCCGCATGAAGCGCACCGGCCTGTCCGGACGATCGAAGAACCGCTCGCCCGGCTCGATGATGACGCTGCGCGCGGCGGCGGATTCGGCGAGCGCGCGCGCGTCCGTGCCTCGCGGCCCTTCCAGCCACAGCGACGTGCCATGGCCGGCATGGACCGGGTTCCATTCCGGCAGGAATGCGCCGATCGCCTGAACCAATCTCTTGCGCCTCTCCTCGAACGCGGCCGACAGCCGCCGCACCAGCGCTTCGTGATGTCCGAGCGACAGAAACAGAGCGACGGCACGCTGGTTGTTGGCTGGAGGATGGCGGAACATGAAGCGCCGCAGCGCCCTCAATTCGGCGATCAGTTCGGCCGATGCTACGATGTAGCCGATGCGCAGGCCCGGCGCGAGCGTCTTCGACATCGAGCCGATGTAGACGACCCGGCCCGAGCGGTCGACGCTCTTCAGCGCCTGTTGCGGACCGTCCTCGATGAGCTGGCTGTCGTACCCGTCCTCGATGATGATCTGGTCGTTGCGGAGGGCGCAATCCAGCAGTTCTTGTCTGCGCTGCTGGCTGAGCGGCACCATGGTCGGGCAGTGGTGGCTCGGTGTGACGAACACAAAATCGGCATCGGCGGGAATGGCGCTGGTCACGATCCCCTGCCCGTCCACGGGAACCGGCGCGATCTCGGCCCCCGCAAGCCGGAAGATCGAGCGCCCGTCCGGATACCCGGGATCCTCCACGGCCACCTTGGTGCCCTTGCCCATCAGCAGCGTCGCCAGCATGTAGAGCGCGTTCTGCGCCCCGAGTGTGACGATGATCTCGTCCGGATTGGCGAATATGCCACGGCGCGGCAGCAGCCGCGCCTGAATCTGCTCGATCAGCAGCGGATCGTCGCGGTCGACCATGTCGGCCGCCCAGTTCCGGATTTCCAGCACGGCGAGCGCCATGCGGTTGCATTCGCGCCATTCGGCCGTCGGAAACAGAGCCGGGTCGAACTGCCCGTAGACAAAGGGGTAAGAATACTTGATCCAGTTGTCCTGTTTGACCGGCCGCGGCATATCCATGGCGTTGATGTGCCTACGCCTGGCCCAATCGACGCCGCCGGCGACATCCGCGGCCTTCTGCTGCGGCTTCAGCGGCGTGGTCAGCACCTCCGGATTGACGAAATGGCCGCGCCGCTCGCGCGCGATCAGGAAGCCCTGGTCTACGAGCTGCTGGAAGGCCAGCACGACCGTGCCGCGCGCCACGCCCAGCTTCTCGGCTAGGATTCTGCACGACGGCAGCGGCATGGACGCGGCGATCTGGCGATCGAGAATGGCGGCGACGATGGCCTGGCGGATCTGCGCCTGGAGGGTCTGGCCGGAATCGGCCGAAATCCGGAACAGGCCCGACCATATAGCGGTGTCGTTGCGCTGCGTCATGGCGAAACTCCCTAGGCGAATAGTCTTCTTGAGCCATCGATCGAGTCGACTGGTCTAACCAATTACACCACACTGGCTGCGGCATTTCCAGATCTTGGACCAGAGACCGGGCCAGATCAAATCGATTGAATTTTTTCTACCACGGCTCGACGGATGCCGTGACCTCGTCGCACAAGGTTTGCTATGAGTGATCCACGCCAACGCACGGAGCTTCGAACATGGCCCAGTCCGCCGTGAAAGCCAGCCTGGAAAGCCTGCGACGCCATCGCGGGGCAGTGCCGCAGGACATGCGCGCCGCATTCGCTGAAGACCCCGGCCGCTTTTCGGCTCTGTCTCTGCATTTCGGCGACCTCCTCCTCGACTGGTCGAAATGCGCCGTGACCGGCGAGACGATGAAGCTGCTGGAGGCGACCGCGCTTACGGCGGGGCTGCCCGCACGACGCGACGCGATGTTTTCCGGCCAGCACATCAACCTGACGGAGGACCGCGCGGTGCTGCACACGGCGCTGCGCAACTCTACCGACAAGGTTTTCATGCTCGACGGCGTCGAGATCCTCGCCGAGGTCCGCAGTGTGCTGGAAGCGATGGAAGCGTTCGCCGCGAGCGTGCGCGACGGTACGGCTCGCGGCGCTACCGGCAAGGCCATCACGGACGTGGTCAATATCGGGATTGGCGGCTCGGATCTTGGCCCTGTCATGGCTACTCTGGCGCTGGCGCCCTATCACGACGGCCCGCGGTCGCACTATGTTTCCAACGTCGACGGCGCGCACATCTTCGACACGCTGAAGCCGCTCGATCCGGCGACGACGCTCTTCATCATCGCCTCCAAGACGTTCACCACCGTCGAGACCATGACCAATGCCGAGACGGCGCGGAAGTGGATTGCCGACGCGCTCGGCGCGGGCGTGGTCGACAAGCATTTCGCGGCCGTCTCAACCGCTCTTGACAAGGTCGCCAAGTTCGGCATTTCGCCCGATCGCGTGTTCGGCTTCTGGGATTGGGTCGGCGGCCGCTACTCGCTGTGGTCGGCCATCGGCCTGCCGATCATGATCGCCGTCGGCGGTACGCGATTCCGCGAGTTCCTGTCTGGCGCTGAGGAAATCGACCGGCATTTCCGCACAGCTCCGCTGCTCGAAAACCTACCGGTGGTGATGGGCCTCGTCGGCTATTGGCACCGGGTCGTCTGCGGCTATCCGGCACGCGCCGTCATCCCCTACGACCAGCGTCTCGCCCGGCTGCCGGCCTATCTCCAGCAGCTGGATATGGAATCCAACGGCAAGCGCGTCACGATCGAAGGCGCGCCGGTGGCGACGCCGACCGGCCCGCTGGTGTGGGGGGAGCCAGGCACCAACGGTCAGCATGCCTTCTTCCAGCTGTTGCACCAGGGCACGGACATCATCCCGGTCGAATTCCTGGTCGCCGCCGAAGGCCATGAGCCCGAACTGAAGCACCATCACGACCTACTTCTCGCCAACTGCCTGGCCCAAAGCGAGGCGCTGATGAAGGGCCGCACGCTGGATGAGGCGCGCAGCCAGATGCTTTCGCGAGGAACGGCGGCCACCGAAGTCGACCGCATCGCGCCGCACCGCGTGTTTCCCGGCAACCGTCCGTCGATCTCGATCGTCTATCGCAAGCTCGATCCGGCGATGCTCGGACGGCTGATCGCGCTCTACGAGCACCGCGTCTTCGTCGAGGGCGTGCTGTTCGACATCAACTCGTTCGACCAGTGGGGCGTGGAACTGGGCAAGGAACTGGCGACCAGCCTGTTGCCCGTCGTGCAAGGCAAAGAGAATGCCGCTGGTCGGGATGCCTCCACGGCCGGCCTCGTGGCCCATATCCAGTCGTTGCGACAGGCGGAGTGAGGCGATTGGGCCGGATCAAGGGCATACTCTTCGACAAGGACGGCACCCTCGTCGATTTTCAGGCAACCTGGTTCGCCATCGGCGAGGAACTGGCGATGCGCGCGGCCGGCGGCTCGCGGCCTCGCGCGGAGGCCCTGCTGATGGAGGCGGGCTACGACTTCGAGCACCATCGCTTCGTGGCCGACTCGGTGTTCGCCGCCGGAACCAATGCCGACATCGTCGCGCTCTGGTATCCCGAACTCTCGGCCGCCGAGCGCCAGCCGATGGTGACAGAGTTCGACACGCTGACCGCGATCGAGGGCGCGGCGAAGTCTGTGCCCCTGCCCGGAATCCGCGAAGCGCTGGCGGAACTCCACGGCATCGGCCTCAGGCTGGGCGTCGCCACCAACGATTCCACCGGAGGCGCCGAACGCACGCTGGCGGCATTGGGGGTGTCGCAGCTGTTCGACGCCGCCTATGGCTACGACGCGGTCGCCAATCCCAAGCCCGCGCCGGACATCGTGCATGCCTTTGCCGACCTCACCGGCCTGAAGGTCTCGGAAATAGCGATGGTCGGCGACAACCGGCACGACCTGGAGATGGCGAGGGCCGGCGGCGTCGGTCTGGCGGTCGGTGTGCTGTCCGGCACCGGCACGCGCGAGACGCTTTCGCCGCTGGCCGACGTGGTGCTGGATTCGGTCGCGGACCTGCCCACGCTGCTGGCGCAGCGGGCGACGGCGTAGCTACTGCGGCAACCGCATCGCCACACGGCCGGCGGTGATGTCGGCAACCAGCCTCGATACGCCAACGGCGTCGGCCTCGGGAATCTCGACCGTCAGGTCGGCACCTGTCGCGGTGAAGTCTTCGGCCGCAATCCGCAACCCGGGTTGTGCGCGCAGCCGCGCCTTTACCAGCGCCAGGTCGGCGAACGGGCAGGCCAGATGGGCGGTCACCAGCGCAACGATCTCCTGCTTGGGCGCGGCGCGCAGGCAGGCCGCCGCGGTGCCGCCATAGGCCCGCACCAGGCCGCCGCTGCCGAGAAGCGTACCGCCGAACCAGCGAGTGACCAGGACCACGACATTGTCGAGGTCCTGCCCGTCTATCGCCTGTAGAATGGGCTTGCCGGCGGTTCCGCCTGGCTCGCCGTCGTCGCTGAAGCGATAGGCCTGGCCAAGCCGCCACGCCCAGCAATTGTGGGTTGCCTCCAGATTGGAACGGGCGGCGATGAAGGCCTTCGCCGCCGCCTCGCCGTCGATCGGCGCGGCCATCGCCAGGAAGCGACTCTTCTTGATCTCCTGGACGAAGCTTTCCGTCCCTTGCAGAGTGTACCGGGCAGGCATGGACGGTGGGGTAGCCAAAATCTGCTCCGTTGGCCACACCCCTATTCGCCCGCCAGACTGCTCCTATTGCGCCGACTGGGCCGCCGTCGGCTTGAATTTCACCTTCATGACGATGCGCCCGGTCAGCGTCATCTGCATGCCGCGGGTGTCGCGGTCGTTGATGCGCGTGTCGCTGTTCATGCTTCTGATCTCGCACTCGTCGGCGATCGTCTGCAGAACTACGGCGCAGGCGCCGCCCGCCATCTCGTAGAAGGATTTCGTCGCGGCCTCCTGCCTCGCCATGGGATCCTCGCCGGGGCCAAGCGGCATCTGCATGCTTATGCTCGACTGGATGGTGGGGACGATCTCGCGACCGGGCCGCTGGATCTCGTCGAAGTCCTGCGACCAGCCCAGGGCCGGAACGGCCATAAATCCTGCTGTCAACACCGGCAATGCGAAACGAAGCATGATATGATCCTCATTAAATGACGGCGCACTGAACTTAGGGTTGATTTCCATCTCTAGGCTTTCCTAAGCCGATCGCTCAATGTGTCGGTATCGGCTATTCAGGCTGCAATCGGCAGCGTAGATCGGGTGAGGATAAAAGTGGCCGTATTGCGGATCGTCCCGAATTTCGCCTGCGCGGACCCGCATGCGGCGCGGCGCTTCTACGAAGACGTCCTCGGGCTGCAACTGGTGATGGATCACGGCTGGATCGCGACTTTCGCGGCCGAGGCCGCGGCGAGGCCGCAGATCAGCCTTGCCAGCGAAGGCGGTTCAGGCACGCCGGTGCCGGACATTTCCGTGGAGGTGGATGATCTCGAAGCCGTCTACGACCGTGCGACGTCCGACGGCTACGCAATCGTTTATCCGCTCACCCGTGAGCCCTGGGGTGTAGGCCGCTTCTTCGTGCGTGAGCCTGCCGGCTGCATCGTCAACGTGCTTTGCCACGAGCAGGCATGATCCCGGAACGGCGCCGATGCCGACGGGCCGAAATCTGCCGCGATTGACGCTACCTTTGCGCTGGCCGATGATGTAGTGACCGTTCGGCGGCGGAATCGAGGGTTGTACATATGGAAAGCGGAGAACGTTTCGCGGGCGCGCTCACGATCGTTTTCGGGGCCCTGGCGATCGGCGGGCTGATGGCGATGAACATTTCCGTCGGCAACAAAGCCGGCTTCCTGTTCGCGCTCGGCGCGGCCACCTCCGCCTGGGCCTGCGCTCCGGCCGTCCTGTTTTACAAGCCCGGCCTCTACCGCGTCCTGCTGGCGCTTTCCGTCGCCTTCTGCATCGCTTCGGCCATAGCCTTCATCTGAACGTAAGCCTCGTCAGGCCGCTCGCTTGCGGGCGATGCGGGCCCTGATGCTCTCGACGTCGGCACGCGGCGTCGCGGCGAGGAGGGTCTTCGTATAGGCGTGCTGCGGGTTGCCGAAGACCGTGTCGCGTGGGCCGTATTCCACTGCTTCGCCGAAATACATTACCATGACCTCGTCGGCGATGTAGCGCACCACCGACAGGTCGTGGCTGATGAAGACGTAGGTGAGTTCGAACTCGTCCTGCAGGTCGGCCAGAAGATTGAGCACCTGCGCCTGCACGGAAAGGTCGAGCGCCGACACCGGTTCGTCCAGAACCAGGAGGCTCGGCCGCAGCATCAGGGCGCGCGCGATCGCGATGCGCTGGCGCTGCCCTCCGGAGAACATGTGCGGATAGCGGTTGTAGTGCTTCTCCTCGAGCCCCACCTTCTTCAGCATCTGCATGGCCAGATCCCGCCGCTCGGCCGCCGGAATGGCGGTGTTGATCAACAGCGGCTCGCCCAGCACGTCGCCGATCTTCTGCCGCGGATTGAGCGAGCCGTAAGGGTTCTGGAAAACGATCTGCACCTTGCGCCGCAGTTCGGGCGTCAGGCCGTCGCGGGCGATGTCGACCTTGTTGCCGTCGATCAGCAGTTCGCCGGCCGTGGCCGCGTCGATCAGCGTGATGATGCGGGCCAGCGTGGACTTGCCGCAGCCGCTTTCGCCGACGATCGCCAGCGTCTTGCCCTTGTCCACCTTGAAGCTCACGCCCTTGACGGCGTGCACCGTGCGCGCCTTGCCGAACAGGCCGCCGGGCACGTGGTAGTCGCGCTTGATGTCGCGGCCTTCGAGAACCGGACCCGTCATCGCAAGGTCTCCGCGGCGGCTTCCTTCAGCATGAAGTCCGATATCGTCGGCAGGCGGTCGCCGACCGCGTTCTCCGGCAAAGCCGAAAGAAGCGCGCGCGTATAGGCGCTCTTGGGAGCCTCGAACAGGGAAAGCACGTCGGCTTCCTCGACCTTCCTGCCCTTGTACTGGACGATCACCCTGTCGGCCGTTTCGGCCACCACGCCCATATTGTGGGTGATCATGATCAGGCCCATCCCGTTCTCCGCCTGCAGGCGCATCAGGAGGTCGAGAATCTGCTTCTGGATGGTCACGTCCAGCGCCGTCGTCGGTTCGTCGGCGATGAGCAGCTTCGGCTTGCAGGCGATAGCGATGGCGATCATCACGCGCTGGCATTGTCCTCCCGACATCTGGTGCGGGTACGAGCCGAGCCTCTCGGCGGGCTCGGGAATGCCTACCAGCGTCAGGAGTTCGATGGCTCGCGCGCGGCGCTGGGCGCGGTCGAGCCCGAGATGCACGCGCAGCACCTCCTCGATCTGGAAACCGACGGTGAAGCAGGGATTGAGGCTCGCCATCGGCTCCTGAAAGATCATGGCAATGTCCTTGCCGACGATCCTGCGCCGGGCGGCGGCGTCCAGCGCGAGCAAGTCGGTGCCGTTGAAGCTCATCTCGTCCGCGCTCACCGTTGCGGTGGGCGGCAACAGGCCCATCACCGCCAGCATCGACACGGATTTGCCCGAGCCGGATTCGCCGACGATGGCGAGAACCTCGCGCTCCTCGATCGACAGGTCGATGCCCTTCACCGCGAGAAACGGTCCGGTCAGCGTGTCGAAGGAGACGGTGAGGTTGCGGACAGTCAGCAGGGGCATGGCTAAGACCGCTTCAGCTTGGGGTCCAGCGCATCGCGAAGACCGTCGCCGATCAGGTTGATCGACAGCACCGTGATCAGGATCGCGAGGCCCGGGAAGGTCACCACCCAAGGCGCGCGCAGGATGAACTCGCGCGCGGAAGCCAGCATCGTGCCCCATTCCGGCGTCGGCGGCTGCGCACCCATGCCGAGGAAGCCGAGCGCGGC
This sequence comes from Rhizobiaceae bacterium, assembly GCA_016793565.1. GTDB lineage: Bacteria > Pseudomonadota > Alphaproteobacteria > Rhizobiales > Rhizobiaceae > JAEUMA01. The sequence goes on along the minus strand of JAEUMA010000371.1, from coordinate 1,399 downwards.
CGCCTCCAGGATGGCGTTGGAAAAGGACAGCGTCGCCTGGACGATCAGCGGGGCGACGCAGTTGGGCAGGATGGTGATCATCATCAGCCGCAGATGGCCGGCGCCGGCCACCTTGGCGGAGACGACATATTCGCGGTTCTTCTCCGACATGACGGCCGCGCGCGTCAGCCGGGCGAAGTGCGGCTGCAGCACCAGCGCGATGGCCAGCATGGCGTTGAACAGGCCGGGCCCCAGGATAGCGACGAGAACCAGCGCCAGCAGCAGCGACGGAAAGGCCAGGATGACGTCCATGACGCGCATGATCGCGGTGTCGACCCAGCCGCGGAAATAGCCGGCCAGCACGCCGAGGATGATGCCGCTGACCAGCGCGAAGACGACCACCACAAGGCCGATGAACAGCGAATAGCGCGCGCCGAAGATCAGGCGCGAGAGCATGTCGCGTCCGACCGGGTCGGTTCCCAGGATGAATTCCGGCCGCCCGCCCTCCTGCCAGACCGGCGGCGTCAGAAGCGCGTCGCGAAACTGCTCGTAGGGCGAATGCGGTGCGAGGAACGGCGCGAAGATGGCCACCAGCACCAGCAGACTGAAGACCACCAGCCCGGCGACAGCGCCCTTGTTGACCGAGAAATAGTACCAGAACTCCGCCAGCGCATGCGGCGGCGTCCCGGTCGGAACCTCGGCGGCGGTGGCGTCGGCGGCGGATTCGTCGGCCATCTCACTGCACCCTGATGCGCGGGTTGATGAAGGCGTAGAGCACATCGACGAAGAGGTTCACCGCCATCACGATCAACGCGATGATCAGCAGCCCGCTCTGGACCACGACGTAGTCGCGCTTGCCGATGGCGTCGATCATCCACTTGCCGATGCCGGGCCAGGAAAAGATCGTCTCGGTCAGGATCGCGCCCGCCATCAGCGTTCCCACCTGCAGGCCGATGGTAGTCAACACCGGGATCAGCGCATTGCGGAAGGCATGCAGCCCGATCACCCGGCGCGGCGACAGGCCCTTGGCGCGCGCGGTGCGCACATAGTCCTCGCCCAGAACCTCCAGCATCGCCGAGCGCGTCTGGCGCGCGATCACTGCGAGCGGAATCGTGGCGAGCACGATCGAGGGCAAGATGAGGTGGCTGACAGCGGAAGCGAAGGCGCCGCTCTTGCCGGACAGCAGGCTGTCGATGAGCATGAAGCCGGTGACGGGCGGAAAGAAATACTGCAGGCCGATGCGGCCCGAAACCGGTGTCCACCCCAGCGTGCCGGAGAAGAAGATGATCAGCAGCAGGCCCCACCAGAAGATGGGCATGGAGTAGCCCGTCAGCGCAACGCCCATGGTGGCGTGATCGAGGAAGGAGCCGCGCTTGATCGCCGCAAGGATGCCCGCTGGAACACCGATGGCGATCGCGAG
>JAEUMA010000360.1 GCA_016793565.1 Rhizobiaceae bacterium | reverse complement strand
AGCTGGAAGGACCGGCCGACATCGCCGCGCTGGCCGCTGCGGTCGAGCTCGAATGCATGGATCTCTTGCAAGCCGCCCACACCTTTTCCGGAATCGAGATGGCATTGTGGGACATCCTCGGTCGCAAGCTTGGCGAGCCGGTCTATAGGCTGCTCGGTTACCAAAAGGCCTATCCGAAGATGCCCTATGCCTCGCAGCTCTTCGGCGATACGCCGCAAGAGACGCTGGAAGGCTGCCGCCGCGCCCGCGACAATGGTTTCCGCGCCGTCAAATGCGGCTGGGGGCCGTTCGGCCGCGGTTCGGTGGCGACGGACCGCGAGCATCTTGCGGCCGCGCGCGAGGGGTTCGGCGCGGACGGCACGCTGCTGATCGACGCCGGCCAGATCTGGCGCAATGATGTCGAGGCGGCGGCGGCCCGCTTGCCGGCGCTGGAGGAATTCGGCGCGGTATGGCTGGAGGAGCCGTTCCACGGCGGTGCCTACGACGCCTATGCGGCGCTGGCCGCGCGCAGCAAAAAGGTGCGAATCGCCGGGGGCGAGGCCTCGCACAACGTCTATATGGCCAAGCAGCTCATCGCTTTCGGCAAGGTCTCCTTCGTCCAGATCGACTGCGGCCGTATCGGTGGCATCGGCCCAGCCAAGGAGGTCGCCGACTACGCCGCCGCCAAGGGCGTCACTTACGTCAACCACACCTTCACCTCGCATCTGGCGCTGGCGGCCTCGCTGCAGCCCTATGCCGGGCTGGAGGACCATTTGATCTGCGAGTTTCCCTTCGCGCCCAAGTCGGTGGCCTTCGACATGACGTCGAACCATCTGGCGGTGAATGCGAACGGCCGCGTGGAACTGCCCGACGCTCCGGGTCTCGGCATGGTCGTCGATACCGAGGCGTTGAAGCGCTATCTGGTAGACGTCGAGATTTCCGCCAAGGGCAAACTGCTCTACCGCACGCCGTCGCTGTAGGCGGAGCGCCGCGCCCGTCTCAGAGCTTGGGATAGCGGACCTTGAGGCCTGCCACCGGCACCGGCGCCGTATGGACCGCCCAGCCGCAGAGCGCGGCGATGATCAGCGTCTTCCTGTCGGGCCCACCGAAGGCGATGTTGGTGGGCGCCACGAGCATCAGCTGCTCCCAGTCGTCATAGAGGGTGATCAGTTCGCCCGCGGCCGTGTAGCGGTAGATGATGTTGGGGTTGTAGAGGCTGATGTAGAGGTCGCCATTCTCGTCGAAGGCGATACCATCCGGCACCTGTCGGGGCAGTTCCACCACGACGCTGCGCCCGCCGGCGGTACCGTCCGGCCGGATCGCGACCCGCGAGATCAGCGGCGGGCAGGATTCCACCACATAGAGGAATTTCCCGTCGGCCGAGAGGCACATGCCGTTGGTGAAGCCGCTTGCCTGGCGATCCCAGATTTCGGCCTTGCCGCCGGGCGCTATCTTCCAGATGAAGCCGTCGCGTTGGCCCCAGGTGCCGGAGTCGGAAACGTAAAGATTGCCGGCGTCGTCGAACACCGGATAGTTCGGCACGCGCATCTTCTGCTCGGCGTTACCGTCGCTGTAGGTGGATACGTGGCCCTCCGGCGTGATGCGGTGGACGCAGGGGCCTCGGTCGTCGCAGGCGTAGGTGTTGCCGTCGGCGTCGTGCGCCATACCGAGAAGGAAGCCGCCCTCTATGCGGACAACTTCCTCCAGGCTGCCGCCGGCCAAGCCGAACCGGTAGAGCTGGCCGGCCTCGCCGCCAGCATAGGCCCGGCCGTCCGGTCCCCAGGCGACGGCCTCCGGATGATCGAAGGCGAAGCCGACATTGGTGAGAACCAGGCTCTTGTCTTCGGCGGTCATCGGCTTTTTCCTGCGGCTTGGCGACCGGAAAAACCGCAATGGATTCCCGGCCCTTGACGGCGTTTTCGCAGCAAGTCTAGTATCGTCCGGCATGTCAGAGCAAGGTCCGATATTCTGGACGAACCAGGGTCGGACCTGACGCCGCCAGAGGCGGCCCGGGCATTTCGGAACAGGCAAAGGGAGTCCGCATGGGACTGCTGGACGGCAAGGTTTGCCTGGTCACCGGTGCCGGACAGGGGCTGGGGCGCTCGATCTCGCTGGAGATGGCTGCCGAGGGAGCGGTCGTGGTTCTGCTGGAGCGGAACCCGGAAACGCTCGCCGCTGTCGCTGCCGAGATTGCCGCCGCCGGCGGCAAGGCGTTGCCGTACGAGCTCGACGTGACGGACTACGGGCGCTACGCCTCAGTCGTGGAGCGGGTCGCGACCTCACAGGGTCGCATCGACGTGCTCGTCAACAATGCGGCGATCAATCCGCCCACGCACACCATCCTCGACGACACTCTGGAGAACTGGCGCCGTACCATCGGCATCAATCTTGAGGCGGTGTACATGGGCAGCAAGCTCGTCGCACCGCATATGGTGCGGCAGAAAGACGGGCGCATCATCCACATCGCCTCGATCCAGGGTTTCGCGTCGAGCGGCGAGACCGGGCCCTACAATGCAGCCAAGGGCGCCATCATCGCCTACACCAAGTCGATGGCGGTCGAGCTCGGCCGCTACAACATCCTTGTCAACGCCGTGGCGCCCGGCTGTATGCTGACGCCGATGTCGGTCGTGAACGGCGTCGAGGAAACCAGTACGCCTGACTTCATCGAATGGTATGTCGACCGACGCAAGATTCCGCTTGGGCGCACGGGCTATCCGGAAGACGTCTCCGGCACCGTGATCTTTCTGGCATCGGACTATTGCCGCTACATGACCGGCCAGCTTCTGGTGGTCGACGGCGGCCTGATGAGCACGTTCTGAACGGGCGGCCGCGGCGGCGCGGGCGAACGCACAACAAGGGAAGGCTGGGAACATGATCGATTGGACAAGGCGGGGCCTCACCCGCCGCGATGTGCTGAAGACCTCGGCGGGTCTCGGAGCCGGTGCGGCTCTGGCCGGCCTGGCACCCTCGCTGGGCCATGCCCAGGAGAAGGTGCTCAACATGTGGTGGTGGGGCGAGCAGGAGTTGCCGGGCCTGCAGAAGTTCGTCGACGGCGCGGTCGCCGCATACAAGGAGGCGACCGTCAAGACGATGCTGCAGGACACGGCCGTCGTGATCTCGCAGTTCCAGACCGCCGCCGCCGCAGGCAACGCACCCGACATCCAGTATCTGTGGAACGGCATCTACCACATGGAGAGCGTGTGGTTCGGCTATCTGCGGGGCCTGAAAGAGCTGATCAAGCCGGACATCCTGGCCGCCTCCAACCCCACGCAGCTCAGCCATTTCGGCGGCGACATCTACCGCGTCGGCTGGTACCCGCTGCCGATGGTCTGGTACTACAACAAGACGCTGTTCGAACAGGCCAAGCTCGATCCGGAAAATCCGCCGAAGACCTGGGACGAACTGCTCGCTGCCTGCGAAGCGCTGAAGACCGCCGGCATCGAGCCGCTCGGCGGCGGCATTCAGGACGGTTACTGGAGCGAGTGGTACATCACCCACGGCCTTGTGCAGAACCTCGACACGGTCGGCGAGGCTGTGGAGCTGTTCATCGGCGACAAGGACTTCAACGATCCGAAGTATCACGAGCACTGGGTGAAGCTGGAGGAGCTCAAGACCAAGGGCTACCTCAACAAGGACATGTCCTCGCTCGAGCTCTATCCCGGTATCGATCTGGTCGTCGCGGGCAAGCTCGGCATGGGGCAGTCGATCGGCACCCGCCTGCCGGCCGACAGCAAGGCCACCGGCGGCAAGATAGGCTGCATGGTTATGCCGATATTCGGCAAGGGCAAGCTGGCCGGCCAGCCGATCGTCGACGTGCAGGGGCTGGGCATCTCCACCAATTCGAAGGAACCGGAGGCCGCCGCCGCCTTCCTCGAATTCCTCAATTCGCCGGAACAGCTTAAGGCGTTCTGGGACGCGACGAACTGGCTGCCATCGAACACCAGTTTCGATTCCAGCGTGATCACCGACCCGATCGTGCGGACCATGTGGGAGAACTGGGGCCTGAAGCCCAACATCTCCAACATCACCAATCTGATGCCCGGCCAGTTCTACGAGCGCGCCGCGATCCCGACCGGCCAGCAGATTGTGCAGGGCGCGATGACCGGCGAGCAGGCCGGCGAACTCGCCGCCAACACGGCTAAGGAATGGCGCGACTTCAACCCGGACCTGGTCGAGAAGTACCAGAAATGGGTCATCGACCTGTCCGCGCAGAATTGATCTCCCTGACGCTTGCGGAGCGCCGCCCGACCGGCGGCGCTCCGTCTTTTCCGCCGCATGGCGGTGCCTGCGCAGCCATGGGAACATGACTTGAAGACGACCTCGCGGCTCACTCCCTATCTGTTCGTGGCGCCGCTGGTGCTGCTGCTGGCGTTCGTTTTCGGCTATCCGCTCGTGCGCATCTTCGAATTCAGCTTCAAGATGGTGCGCGGCATCGATGGGCCGTGGATCGGCCTGCGCAACTACCAGCTCATCCTGTCGCAGGACGTGTTCTGGGAGGCGGTGTTGCACAATGTGCAGCTCCTGCTGGCGATACCCGCCATGGT
>JAEUMA010000323.1 GCA_016793565.1 Rhizobiaceae bacterium | reverse complement strand
CACGGGAGCCGGTGCGACTTCGAGCACAGCGGAGTAGGCTCCTGTGGCCATCATTTGTGTCACTTGGCGACACCCCACAGTTCAAGATACTTGCTGCGGAAGTCGTAGCCGCCCTGCCAGCCGTGCTGCTTTTCCTCCTCGCTCATCTGATCGAGGTTGCTGGCGTCGAACATGCGGATCGGGATGCCCTGCTCCGCCACTGGCTGATCGTTGAGCATGCGATTGAGGTTGTCCATCGTGGCAAGCGCAACCCAGTCGCGCGGATCGCCAGCGCAGGCGGCCTGGATGGTGCCGGCAGCGATCATGTTGAGGTTTTCCGCGTGGCAGTCGAAGCCGCCGCCCCGGACATCGTTGGTGGTGAAGCCGGACGCCGAGAGGCTGCGCCCGACACGGCTCATGCAAGCGTCGAAGCACCACACCCAGTTGATCGTCGGGTCTGCCTGGATTGCCGCGCCGGCAAGCGAGGCGGGCTGGCTGTCGATGTTGGCGAGCGACCACTCAGCGACAGTCATCTTGCACTCCGGGCACTTTGCGGGGTCGGATAGCACTGCCTCCGTGCCGGCGAACTGGCCGTTGCGCACGACGTAAAGGTCGGTGTTGAGAAGAATGAACGAATTCACTTTGCCGTTGGACTTCCAGATCATGTAGTTGGCGATCGCTTCGCCGGTCTTGGCGTAGTCCCACGAAACATCGGGAATGGTGTCGGGCGTGTTCTTCAGCGAGCCCAGCGTGATCACCTTGATCCCCGCATCAAGGGCGCGCTTCACGCCTTCCGAGACGACCGGCGTGTCGACGAACACCAGAATGATGCCGTCATAGCCGGCATCAACCGCCGCGTTGACCGCCTTGTTCTGCTCTTGCGGATCGCCCCGCCCGTCCATCACGTCCATCTTCCAGCCGATCTTGTCGCCGAACTCGACCATCGTGCGTGCAGCGCGGGCGGCGCCCTCAGCCGCCTGGCAGCACGACACAATGGCGATGCGCGATCCGGCCTTGGGAGCCGGCGCAGTTTCCGGGCCCTGCCACGTGACCTCGGACGTCATGTAGCTTTCGGCAACCGCCTTCGCGGCCTGCGCCGCAGGAGACAGGTCCTGCGCCGAAGCGGCGTTGGCAAACATCAGGCCTGCCGACACCACCGCCAGCATCGCACCGATGCGCGAAAGGCGATTGATCCACCTATTTCTCGTCATAGTCATTCCTCCCAGTTTAACGAAACGATTGCTGGATTGCCGCGTGCATATGCGGCGCTGCGCCAACGCGGTCGTGGCTAAAGCATCTCCTGGATCAAGGCGTTCACTTCGTTTGCCTTTTCCAGGTAGGGCACGTGTCCGCTCCCCGCGATGACAGTCCGCTTTACGGACGGCGGTAGATCCGCGGTGCCGTTCGACGGCAGGATCTGATCCCTGTCACCGAGGATTACCTGCACCGGGTAGGCGGCCGCGGCGATGATATCGCGGATGTCGACCGATTGCCTGCCACCGGGAAGGTTGGCCTCGCGGATGGCCGTCAGCGCCGCCTGCGCACCGTCGACCCGCTTGGCCTTCAGAACGTCCTCGACCATCTCGACCGAGATCATCGAGGGGTCGGCGGACAGCATCTCCAGGTAAGGCCGCAGCTTTCGAGACCGCTGCTCGCGCAGGAAACCGTCCAGGAAATCCGCGGAGACGTCCGCCGAAATGCCTACCGGAGCGATCAGGGTCAACGATGCCGCCGATGCACCGAGCTTGTCGGCGACATGGGCCGCAACGGCCGCGCCGAGCGAATGTCCGACGACGTGGAAGCGCGTCGGTCCGAGCGTCTTCGAAAGCGAGACAACCCTGTCGGCCAGAGCCGAAACGCCCGTACCCCCGACGTCCTTCGTGGATCCGCCATGGCCGGGAAGATCGACGGCGACGACCTGCCTGCCTTCGGCAAGGGCGCCATGGTTCAGAATCCAGGTGCCATGGTCCGAACCGAACCCGTGGATGAGAAGCACGGCGTCGGCTTCTCCTTCGCCCATGCGAAGGTAACGCATCCGCTGGCCGTCCACCGTCGCCGTCTCCGGCGAGGGCGCTGCATCCGCGCCAGCCTCCACCGGCTTGAAGTTGGCCAAAAACTCCTCGACGAACGAATCCACCGCAGCCGCCGGGGTGGCCGCGTCGGCGATCACGCCAAGCAGGCTGCCGACCGGATAGGTTCCGCCCACCTCGCCCACAATACGATGCAGCTTGCCGGAGAACGGGCTTTCGTAGCTGTTGGCAATCTTGGACGTCTCGATGTCCAGGATATGCTGCCCGGCGCTGATCTCGTCACCCTCGGCTACGATCCAATCGGCCAGCAGACCCTCCTGCATGGTGAGCCCCAGCTTGGGCATGACGATCGAGTGAATTTCAGACATTTCCGTTCCCCAAAAGAAGACGCAGAGGGTTGTGCGGGCGACAGAGTCGCCCGCCAAGAACTTTTCGTCGGCTAGTCCCTTACTCTGCCGCTGCCCGGTTGCTTTCCCTGGCCATAACGGCGCGGACCGCTTCCTCGATCTTCATCTGGCTTGGGATGAACAGATCTTCGAGGGCGGGAGAAAACGGCACGGGCGTATGCGGCGCCGTAACCGCCAACGGGGCGGTCTTGAGCGCATCGAACGCCCTGCTAGCCACGGTGGAGATGATGTCCGTCGCCATCGAGCAGCGCGGGTTCGCCTCGTCGACGACAACGAGCCTCCCGGTTTCCTCCACGGTCTCGATGAGCGTCTCGACGTCCAGCGGCGACGTGGTGCGCGGATCGACAACCGTGCAGGAGATGCCTTGACGCTTGAGGGCATCGGCTGCGGCGTTGGCGAAATTGACCATCCGACCGATCGCCACGATCGTTACGTCGTCTCCCTCACGCGTCACGTTGGCCTGTCCGAACGGGATGGCGTAGGGCTCGTCCGGCACCTCTCCCTCCATGTCATACAGCACCTTGTGCTCGAAAAAGATCACCGGGTCGTTGTCGCGAATCGACTGGATCAGAAGTCCCTTGGCCTCGTAGGGGTTCGAGGGGACGACCACCTTCAGCCCCGGGATGTGGGTCACCATGGAGTAGAGGCTCTGCGAATGCTGCGCCGCAGCACGGACGCCTGCGCCGTACATCGTCCTTATGACCAGCGGAGTCTGCGCCTTGCCGCCAAACATGTAGCGGAACTTGGCCGCCTGGTTCATAACCTGGTCGAGACAGGTTCCCAGAAAATCGTTGAACATCAGCTCGGCGACAGGCCGTAGACCCGTCGTGGCAGCGCCAGCAGCGGCGCCGATGAAGGAGATCTCGGCCAAGTGGGTATCAAGGACCCGGCTCTCGCCGAACTGCGTGAACAGCCCCTTGGTGACACCCATCGGTCCGCCCCAAGCGTCCTGCTCGCCCGGCGCCCCCGTCCCGCCGGAGATATCCTCGCCCATCAGGATGACGGTGGGGTCGCGCTCCATTTCCTGACGCAACGCCTCGTTGATGGCCTGCCTGAAGCTCTTCTTGCTCATCTGCCCCTCCGCTCAGTAGCTGACATACACGTTGGTCAGCAGATCTGCCTCGGTGGGCAGTGACGACGCCTTGGCCGCGGCTATGGCCGCGACAACAGTTCCCTCGACCTCCTTGTCGACCGCATCGAGATCGCCGCCGTTGAGCAGGCCGGTCTCGATCACGCGCTGGCGGAACAGGTCGAGCGAGTCACGCTCACTCTTGACCTTGTCCACCTCGCCTGGCGCCCGATAGGTCTGCGCATCGCCCTCAAAGTGGCCGTAGTAGCGCGCCAGCTTGACGTGAAGCAGGGAAGGCCCCTGCCCGCTTCGGGCACGCTCGATCATGGCCGCAGCCGCCTCGTACACGGCGAAGAAATCATGCCCGTCGACCTCTTCGGCCGGAAGACCGAAGCCGCCGCCACGCTTCACGAGGCTGCCGCCCCCGATCGACCAGCTTGATGCCGTCGCCTCGGCGTAACCGTTGTCCTCGACCACGAACACGACCGGCAGATTCCATATCTTGGACAGATTGTAGCTTTCGAGGATGGCGCCCTGGTTGGACGATCCGTCGCCGTAGAAGCAGACGGCGACGCCGCCCGTTTTCAGAAGCTTTGCGGAGAGCGCCGCGCCGCACGCGATAGGCCCGCCGGCGCCGGTGATCCCGTTTGCGCCGAGCATCCCCTTGGAGAGGTCGGCAATATGCATCGAGCCACCCTTGCCCTGGCAGAGTCCATCGCGCTTGCCGAAGATCTCTTTCATCATGCCTTCGACGTCGCAGCCCTTGGCCACGCAGTGGCCATGCCCGCGATGTGTCGAGGATATCGCGTCCCTATCGGTCAGGCTCATGCAGACGCCGACCGCACAGGCCTCCTCGCCGGCATAGAGATGGACGAATCCCGGGATGCCGCCCAAACCGAACTCGTCGTGAATGGAATCTTCGAACTCGCGAATGGTCCTCATGTCGCGATATGCTTTCAGCAGGTCGTCCCGCGAGAGCTGCAAGGCGCTGGCCATATTTCCTCCCAAATTCCGAACCGGGCTCGCCCGGTCCAATTCCACCAATGCCCGCCTGTATCCGGACATTTGGAAATTGATCGGCCTTGAGTGCCGTACCGCCACCCACCTCCTGTACCGATCGTTCAGTACGATAGCCCCTAGACACCCCTTGTCAAGCGTTTTCCGTATCTGGAGTCCTGTGAACCTTGGGTCACTCCGTTTCTCCGATGGCGCGGCCATCCGGCAGGAGAGATGCGAAGGTCGACGTAGTGCATCGGCCAAGCGGCTAAACGCAGCGGGCGCCCGCCTGCGGGAAACGCTGTGGACCGGGTCAATTCGACCCAAGTCCTTCGGCGTGCATCAGGTCCGATGCCTCACATCGGACCTGCGACGCCCTCTCGACCTTGGGATCGGACCGCCGCCGGCAGAACGCTCCCATCTCACCGTGAACCGCTCCGGACGACCGTCAGATCACAGGCGATACGATGATCTCGGATTTGAGCGAGTTGCCTACGAAGCAACCCTTGTGGGCCCGGTCATGCAACCTCTCTATGGCCTTTGCGTCCGGCAGCTTGGCGCCGGAAAACCGTGCTTCCGGCCTGAGTTCGATGCGGCTGACCCAAAAGCCGCCGCTATCGGACTTGGCGACTGTGCCCGTCGCATCGTCGGCATAGGATTCGACCACGTAGCCCGAACCCTCGGCCAGCGCGAGGAAGAAGAGCATGTGGCAACTGGCCACCGCGTTCACGAGCAACTGCTCAGGGTCGGCCTTGCTCGGATCGCCGAGATAGGCCGCCCCCGCAGTCACCGGCAGCGTGAGGCCGGATCCGTAGTCAGCAATGTGCTCGCGGGCATATGTGTCGGGACGGTCGGTATGCGCAGACCGTTGCCATGCGATGGAAACTTTGTGGACGGACATGGACATACCTCCTTGCAATTCGACCGCCGCCGTCAGGAAGCGATATAGAGACCGCCATTGATATGGATGGTCTCGCCCGTGAGGAAACTGGCGCCGTCGCTGCACAGGAAGGAAATCACGGTCGCCACTTCCTCGGGACGACCGAGCCGCTGCAGGGGCGTTGCCTTGATCCAGTCGCCACCGCCCTGCTCCATCAGTTCGCGCACCATGACTGTGTCGATGATGCCCGGCGACACCGAATTGACGCGGATCTTCGGTGCGAGTTCTTTCGCCAGGGTGCGGGCGAAGCTGAGGACCCCTCCCTTCGCAGCTGCGTAGTGGGAGTGCCAGATGGAACCGAAATGGCCCGCCAGGGATGCGATGTGGACCATGGCACCGCCGTCCCGCATATAAGGTATCGCCGCGCGCGAGGCGTAGAATGTACCGTCGAGATTGATGGCGATGATCTGAGACCACTGCGCGTTCGTCATGTCCCGGGCCGGGACCTCCGGAAAGTAACCCGCGGCAGTGACCAGGAAGTCTATGCCGCCGAAACGGTCCTTCGCCAGCTGCGCCGCGGCGTCCGAGTCCTCGGATCTGGTGACGTCCATTTTGGCGGCGACGACCTTCTGCCCCGAAGGATCGAGTTCCTCGCAGAACGCTCTCAGCCCGTCGATGTTGAGGTCTGTGAGGACCATGGTCGCGCCGCAATTGTAGAATTCTCGCGCGATTTCCCGAGATATACCGCCGTTTGCGCCGGTCAGCAGCAGGGTCCGGCCGTTGAAGTCGTACATTGAATCCTCCCTCGTTCTTTATTCAGAGCCTCACCAGGAGGTGAAGCCGCCATCGACTGCCAGAATGCTTCCGGTGCAATAGCTCGACGCTCCGGAAGCCAGGAACAGCACCGCGGCAGCGATCTCGCGGGTTTCCGCGAGCCGCTTCATCGGAGTCATGTCTTCCCAGTCCGAGAGCCATTCGGGATGGGTCGCCACCAGCGGCCCGGTCATTTCCGTCCGCACATAACCCGGCGCCACCGCATTGACCCGAACGCCTCTCGTCGCCCAGGCGCATGCAAGCGCCTTGGTCATCATATGGATTGCGCCCTTGCTGGCCATGTACGGTATCGAATTCTGCGGACGGGTGACGATCGACCCGCACATCGAGCCGATGTTGACGACGCTGCCGCGCCGTCTCTCCACCATATGTCGCCCGAACGCCCTGGAGCACCAGTATGCGGCATCCGAATTGACCTTCATCGTCAGGATCCAGTCTTCGTCCGGACCGTCGAGCGAATCCGAAATCCGGGCGACGCCGGCGTTGTTGACCAGGATGTCGATTGCCTGGCCGTCTCGATTGAGCGCGTCGGCCACTTCTTTGACCGCCGAGGCGTCCGTGACGTCAACGACATGGTACGACGCCGTTCGGCCGCCATCGAGCAACGCCTTGGCGGATGCCGAGGCAGCCTCTTCATTCAGATCGAGAATAACGATCTCGGCACCGGCCTCGGCCAATGCCTGACAGATCGCGGCACCTATGCCACGACCGCCGCCAGTGACGACAGCCTTCTTGCCTGAAAGATCGTAGTCCTCCAGATACATGCCCTTGCCTCCCCGTATCATGCCGCTTCATGGAGGCCGAAGACCGCCTTCACCTCCTGGAACGCATCGATCCCCCACTCGCCGTATTCCCTTCCGTTCCCGGATTGCTTGTAGCCGCCGAACGGAGCCGAAATGTCGCCCGCCGGGTAGTTCAGATAGACGTCGCCGGCACGCAGCCGGCTCGCCAGGTCGCGCGCGACGTCGAGGTCGGCGGTCTGCACATAGGCGGCCAGGCCGTAGACGGTATCGTTGGCGATCTCGACGGCGCGGTCCAGCGACTCGTAGGGCAGGATCGAGAGGACCGGCCCGAATATCTCTTCACGCGCGATCGCCATGTCCGGTGTTACGCCGCCGAAGACCGTCGGCCTGATGAAATAGCCCCGGTTGAGATTGGCAGGCCGGCCCAAGCCACCGGTCAGCAGTCTTGCTCCCTCATTGCCGCCGCTCTGGATGAGCCGGCTGACATGATCGAATTGACGACTGTTCACCACGGGGCCGAGCGTCGTGGCCTGGTCGAGCGTATCGCCGGTGACGAACGTTTCCGCGGCAGCCTTGGCGATCTCCAGCGCCCGGTCGTGCAGTTCGGCTGGAACAAGCATTCTGGTCGGCGCGCTGCAGGACTGGCCATTGTTGAGATAGCAGCCGGCCACGCCCTTGGTCACAGCAGTCTCGAGATCTGCGTCGGGCAGGATGATGTTCGGGGACTTGCCCCCCAGTTCCTGGTGTACGCGCTTGACCGTGTCGGCAGCGCCCTTCGCGATCTGGATACCTGCACGGGTCGATCCGGTGAAGGAAACCATGTCCACATCCGGATGTACCGAGAGCGCCGCGCCGGTGATAAGCCCGTCGCCATTGAGCATGTTGAACACGCCGGGCGGCGTGCCTGCCGCATGCATCACTTCCGCGAAGAGAAGCGCGCTCAGCGGCGAGAACTCGCTCGGCTTGAGCACCACGGTACATCCCGCAGCGATGGCCGGCGCCAATTTGGTGACGATCTGGAGCATCGGCCAGTTCCACGGCGTGATCAATGCGGCCACGCCGATCGGCTCGCGCCGGATCACCGTCGTCCGGTTCATCGCTTCCTCGGGCTGGCTCTGCAGCGCCAGGATGATCTCCTCTATGTGGCGCGCGGCAAGTGGTGTCTGGACCTCGCGGGAGAAGGTGATCGGGGTCCCCATCTCGATCGTCATGCGATAGGCGAACTCGTCCGCCCGCTTCCGGTATTCAGCCAGGATCCGCCGCAGCAGCGCGATACGGTCGGCCTTGGAAGATACGCCGAAGGACCGGAAGGCTTTCTTGGCCGCCTGAACGGCAACGTTCACGTCGGCGCTTTCGGCGAGCGCCACCTCGGCGACGATTTCCTCGCTGGATGGATTGATCACCGGCCGCCGGGCACGGGCCGCGAGCGGTCTGAACGCGCCGTCGATATAGGCGGAGCCAAGATGATCTATCGTGTCCATTCTTTCCTCACTCGGTGTCGGAAGCGGCGCTTGACGTCGATGTTTTCCGTTCGTCGAAGAGAGACATCCGCCTTGCTCGTACGAGGCTTTGCCGACTAGGAAGTTCGATGGCAAATCAACGCGGTGCTTTGGTCGGATGCGCGTGCGGAACGGAGCCCCAATTCATCGCCGATGCATTGTACCGACCGATTGGTACATTTTCGGGGACATATGTCAATCTCAGAATTCCGTCCGGCCGCAGCAGTCCTGCAGATCGGCAAAAACACGCCGAGGCGAGATCGGCACCGCCGCCGCGATCCTCAAGGTGCGGCCGCACTGGTGCTTTGCTTCTCTGACACTATTGGCCGCAGGACCGGCATTCGTGGGCCTATGGCTGGGCAGGCTGGCCTACGCCCCGCATTGGTCGGCCTTGGCGTTCACTATCGGCACCGGCGCGATTCTGCAGGTTAAGGCCGGCGGAAGCAAATCACGCATCACAGCCTGCATTCGGGAGAAACCGCGAGTCACATCTCGATCCCAAATGACAGGCTTCGAGCCAATGTATGAGCCAGGATTTATCCGAATATAAATCAAAGTTGTCAGGTGCGAACTAGAACTTTATGATAGCGCCGCCAAATACCGCGTTGCCGTCGCCGTAAGAAGCAGCTTCGTCAGCGTATATGTGATCTCGCCAAAGCAGCCACAACTGTATGTTCAGCTTGTCGATGTTCTGCACTGCCGCCAGGCCTACAGACTGACTCTCGGAACCGGCCGGTTTATCCGAAGGACGAGACGTCCGAAATATATACCGACAATCAAAGGTGCCAGTGTGACAACCGCACCGCCAAGAACCAGTCCCACGCCCATTTCCCTCAAGGCACTGAAAAACACCGGCCCCGCGTGCAGTCCGGTCATCGCCACGAAGGCGGCTAGGCCTAGCGAGGTCATCAAGGCGACCGCTCCGTCGGGAATTCGTCCCAAAAGGGGATGGCGCGTCCTCAGATGTCCGACAATCAGTCCGGCAACCAGCGCCCCGACGCTGGTACCCAGCGAAAAGGTGATACCGCCAACAGGAATGCGGATGAGTGTGCCGACCATTCCGCCAAGGAAGATCGCCAGTCCGAGCACCACGAAGTCGGTGGCGTTGCTCGGAGCTATCACCGGGCCAAGCCGCTCCGCCGCGCGCACGACGATAGGTCCATCTGTCGCGACCTCGAACGCACGATACTCGAACTGCCGGTAACCGGAAACCGCACCGGCAGTCTTCCGATCGATGCCGAGCTTGCGTTAGAGTTGCTTCGCCTCGGCCTCGGGATCGACGCCGAGCAGTTTCGGGCCCAAGACGCTGCAGAACCAGATCGCTCCGACCGCGCCGAAAAGGTAGCAAACGGCATCCGCAACGGCCACGTGAGCGACGAGCAGCGCGCGTTCCTGTGCCGGT
Source organism: Rhizobiaceae bacterium (assembly GCA_016793565.1). Lineage (GTDB taxonomy): Bacteria > Pseudomonadota > Alphaproteobacteria > Rhizobiales > Rhizobiaceae > JAEUMA01. Next base: position 1,148 of record JAEUMA010000323.1, on the reverse strand, counting down.
AGCGGCAGCCCGGCGATAGCCTCCGTGGCGGTGCCCATCGCGGGGCTCTGTGTCAGCGCACCCGACAGCAGCCCGGCCGAGTAGCCGGCGTCTAGCCCAAGGAAGCGGGAAACGATGTAGGCGGCTGCCAGGCCGACCGTGCTGCACACGACGGGCAGGGCGACCGACTTCATGCCGTCGTTGCGCAAGGTCTGAAGAAACTGCGGGCCGACGGAGTAGCCTATCCCGAAAAGGAAAAGCAGGAAAAGGTATGCTTTGGCGGTCGCCGAGACGGGTACCTCGGCGAACTGTCCGATGAGGATGCCGGCGAAAAGGGAGCCGGTAACGGGGCCGAGCGAGAACGTTCCGAATTTGAAACCACCGACATAGTAGCCGATCGCGATCGCGAGATAGAGTGTCAACTCCGGGTAGGCGATCAGAAAGCGTTCGAGCCAGTCGAGCATCACGCCTATCCGCCCTGTCCGACCGCCGGGCAATGTGGCGTCATGGCCATCATCTCTTGGCCGCCCTGGCGGCTTCGAAGGCGTCGCGGTAGCCTCTTGCGATGGTGCGCACGCCGCGACCGATGTTCTCGTATGCCTCGTCGGGGAGGTTCGCCAGGGACATACGCATCGACCATTGCGGCGCGTCGAAGCCACCGCCGTTCAGGAGCACGATGCCGTGGTCCTCCGCCAGCCGGAAAGCAAGGTCGAGCGGATGCACGTCCGCCTTGAGGTGTTCGACGGCCTCATCGCCGAGGTTCTGACGCGCCCAGAACTCGAAGTCGATCGGCCCGTAGTAGCCGTCGTAGTTGGCGTTGGGAGCGAGTTCCAGCCCGAGGCCGTCGACCAGCGCTTCGAAACGCCGATGGACAATTTCCATGCAGGCTTTCTGATACTGCTTGGCGTTCTCCATGAGTTCGTAGAGCGAGAACATGGTCATCATCACCTGCTGCGGCAGGGAGAGGCCCGCTGTGTGGTTGAGGCCCACGTCGCGGCTGTCCGCGACGACGCGGTCGATGAATTTAAGCTTGCGCGGCTCCAGCGTGATCGGCGAGTAGCGCTTGTCGAGCGCAGCGACATGCTCGGCCGACAGCTTGGCAATCATCCGGTCGAATATGTTGTCCTCGTGCACGGCGGTGACGCCGAGCCGCCAGCCGGTGCAGCCGA
>JAEUMA010000291.1 GCA_016793565.1 Rhizobiaceae bacterium | reverse complement strand
AGGCCTATCTCAACCGCGGCGGCCGGCTGATGTATCTCGGCGGCAATGGCTTCTTCTGGCGCATCGCCTACCATCCGCAGGTCGCGGGCGTGCTGGAACTGCGCCGCGCCGAGGACGGTTCGCGCCCGTGGGAAGCGGAGGTCGGCGAGTACTATATGAGCTTCAACGGCGAATATGGCGGCCTGTGGCGGCGTGTCGGCCGCCCGCCGAACACGCTGGTCGGCGTAGGCTTCACGGCCTCAGGTTTCGACATTTCGTCCTATTACCGGAGAACTCCTGAGAGCTCCGATCAGCGTGCGGAATTCATCTTCGCAGGGGTAGAGGAAGAGATCATCGGCGATTTCGGGTTGGCTGGCGGCGGCGCTGCCGGCCAGGAGATCGACCGCTACGACCGCCATCTCGGTTCGCCGCCGCACGCGCTCGTCGTCGCCCGCTCCGAGGACCATACCGAAGAGATGATGATCGGCAAGGAGGATATGCCGGCCGCCAACTACATCATCGGCGGCACGGAGAATCCTCTGGTGCATGCCGACATGACCTTCTTCGAGACGCCCAATGGCGGCGCTGTGTTTTCCACCGGCTCGATCGCCTGGGCGGCGAGCCTGCCGCACAACGGCTTCGCCAACAACGTCTCGAAGGTCACCGAGAACGTGTTCCGCCGCTTCGTCGACCCGACGCCCTTTCCGCCGCCACCCGTGGAGACCAGCCAGTGAGCGCCATGCAGAGACTGAACCCGGATGGACTGCACAAGCCGATCGGCTGCTACAGCCAGGTTGTGCGGCAAGGCAACATGGTGGTCGCCTCCGGCATGGCCAGCCTGGACCTCGAAGGCCGGATCGTCGCTCCGAACGATGCCGGCGCGCAGACCACGCAGACCATCGCCAATCTGAAGGCGGCGCTGGAGGGCGCCGGCGCCAGGCTGGAAGATGTGGCCAAGGTCACGGTCTACCTTGCGGACTTCGCCGACTATCCGGCAATGGACGCGGCCTACCGGCAGGTGTTCGGCGCCTTCCCGCCCGCGCGCGCCACGCTGAAAGTGGAACTCGTCTATCCCGAATTGCTGGTCGAGCTGGAAGCCTGGGCGATCCTGCCCGAAAAGGCCGGTTGAGGAACAGGTAGTCGCGCACGAGGAGGAAACGGTGGCCGCACGAGACCACACAGAACTGGCGCTGCTCGACTTCACGCCGCCCGAACGGGTGACGCTGAACGACCAAGTCTACAACGATCTGCGTCGACTGATCATGTCGGGTCAGCTGCGGCCGGGCCAGAGCCTGTCGATCCGGACCGTCGCCAACATCATTAATGTCAGCCCGATGCCGGTGCGCGGCGCGCTGCAGCGGCTGGTCACGGAAGGCGCGCTCGACGTTCAGCCGAACCGCACCTTTGCGCTGCCGGTGCTGTCGCCGGAGGCCTTTCGCGAGATCGCCGACCTGCGCAGCTCGCTGGAGGGGATGGCGGCCGAGCGTGCGATGTCCAATCTGGGCCGCAAGGATCTCGTCGTGCTGGAGGAGATCAACGCGCGCATGTTTCATGCCGATCGCGCCGACTGGGGCGGCTATCTCGATCTCAACCGCGAATTCCACTTTCACATCTATGCCGCCGCCGGCATGCCGCGCCTGCTGCGCTTCATCGAATCGCTGTGGCTGCAGATCGGCCCGCTGCTGAACCTGGTGACCAACCGCGACGAGATGCGCTCCGGCTTCGAGGCGCATGAGGCCGCGGTGCGCGCCATCGCTGCCGGTGACATGCAGGGCCTGCGCGCGGCCATCGAGCAGGACATCCAGGACGCCGCCCTCGTCATCATTCCAGGCCTACAGCGCGGCGAGTTCTGATCAGCCCCGAACCGGTCTATCGCAGCAGGAACCCGCCGCCGAGCGGGTCGCCCTCCTCGACTGTGAAACTCGAACGGCCGCTGTAATAGGCGCGCCCGGAAACCTCGACACGCACCGCCGCGAAGCGGCCGACCCGGTCTCGCCGCGTCGGTGTCGCGGTGAACAGCGCGCTGGTCAGGCTCTCGAACAGGCGCGCCTCGCCGGTCGGCAAACCGCGCGCCGACTGCACGGCTATGCGGGCGGACACGCCGCTGCCGGTCGGGCTGCGGTCAACTTCGCGCTCCGCGAAGACGCAGACGTTGCGGCTCGGCTTCCCGCCCGAACCGTCGCCGCCGTCAGTCAGGATCGTGCCGTAGAGGAAGGCAAGGTCGGAATCGTCGGGATGCTCGAGCGGCACGGTCGCCGCCACATGCTTGGTGATGCGGTCGGCCGCCTCGACCAGCCGGTCGAGTGGCGTCTCGCGCAGGTCAAGGCCGATCGCGCCTGTATCCACCAGGGCATAGAAGGCACCGCCGTAGCCGATGTCGAAGGGCACTTTGCCGACGCCGGGCACTTCGGCCACTAGATCCAGCGCGAAGGCGAAGGAGGGCACGCTCTCGAAGGACACTGCGCCGGTGACCGTGCCGGCGGGCGTCTCTTCGACGGCCACCCGCACGCGCACCAGCCCGCACGGGCACTGCAGATTCACCACCGTTTCGGGAACCGTGGCCGGCACGATGCCCTGGTCGACGGCGAAGCGGCCGAGCGCGATGGTCGCGTGGCCGCACATGGTGGAATAACCCTCA
>JAEUMA010000286.1 GCA_016793565.1 Rhizobiaceae bacterium | reverse complement strand
AGCGGGCGCTGCGGGTCGTGTTCGACGTTGAGCGCGAGATCTCGCGCTATCTGCTGACGGTCGCGCTCATCAACGGCGGGCTGGGGCTGGCGATCGCGCTGGGACTATGGGCTATCGGCATGCCCACGCCCTTCGTCTGGGGGGCCGCGGCGGCGCTGCTGAACTTCCTGCCTTATATAGGCGCGCTGATCACGATTCTTGTCGTGGCCGCCATATCGCTGGTCACCTTCGACAGCCTCTCCTATGCCTTCCTCGCTCCCGGATTCGTGGTGCTGTGCAACGTGATCGAGGGTCAGTTCATCACCCCGCTGATCGTCGGCCGCCGCCTGGAGATCAACGCTGTGGCGATCTTCATAGCCGTTGCTTTCTGGTCATGGCTGTGGGGCTTCGTCGGTGCGCTGATCGCTGTTCCGCTGCTGGTCATCATCAAGGTGTTCTGCGACCATTTCGAGGGCCTGAGGTCTGTCGGCAATTTCCTGGCCGCGCAACAGACCATGGACCCGGAACAGGCCGGCTGATCGTGCTGGCCCGTTTGCGGGAGGCGCCCGCCGCACCTATATGGCGCTGACGGCGCCTCAAGGAGCGGTCTATGGTCCCACTGTCAGTACTGGATCTCTCACCGGTCCCGGAAGGCTCGACGCCTGGCGCTTCGTTACGCAACACGATAGACCTTGCGCGTCATGCTGAACGATTGGGCTATCGCCGCTACTGGCTGGCCGAGCATCACAACATGCCGGGCATCGCGAGCGCCGCGACGTCCGTGGTTATCGCCCATGTCGCTGCGGCGACGCAGTCGATCCGCGTCGGCGCGGGCGGCATTATGCTGCCCAACCACGCCCCGCTGGTGATCGCCGAGCAGTTCGGCACGCTGGCTGCTCTTCATCCCGGCCGCATCGACCTGGGCCTCGGCCGAGCGCCCGGCACCGATATGCTGACGGCGCGGGCGCTGCGGCGAAATCTCGAGGCCGGCGTCGACGGCTTTCCGCAGGACGTTGTTGAGCTGATGGCCTATTTCGATCCCGTCGAGGCGGGCCAGCGCGTGCAGGCCGTTCCCGGTGCCGGCGAGGACGTCGAGGTCTGGATCCTCGGCTCCAGCCTCTACGGCGCGCAGCTGGCGGCGATGCTGGGCCTGCCTTACGCCTTCGCCTCGCACTTCGCGCCCGCCGAGATGGAAAGCGCGATCGCGATCTACCGCGAACGCTTCCAGCCGTCCGCGCGCCTCGCCAGGCCACGCCTGATGCTCGGTCTCAACGTTATCGCCGCCGAGACCGACGCCGAGGCCAGGCTGCTGTTCACGTCGCTTCAGCAGGCTTTCGTCAATCTGCGCAGCGGCAGGCCGGGCAAGCTGCCGGCGCCCGTGCAGGACTACGACAGAGAGCTCGACCCGATGGCGCGCGCAATGCTGGCGCAGGCCCTGTCTCAGGCCGTCGTCGGCTCGCCGGCTACGGTCAAGGCCGGCGTCGAAGCCTTCGTACGGCGCACCGGAGCGGACGAGTTGATGGTGACCGCCCAGATCTTCGACCACGGCGCCCGCAAGCGCTCGTACGAGATTCTTGCTGACGTTCACGGCCAGCTTTCGCAGGCAGCCTGAGAACACGCACCCGGCGACGTGAGGTCTATTTCAGCGCCTCGACGAGGCCCTGATCGGGAAAGCAAGTGGCGACAAGGCCGTTCTTGGCCTGCCAGTCGCCGATGGCGCGACGGGTCCTGAAGCCGGGCAGCCCGTCGGCGCTGCCGACGTCGTATCCCAGCTTTTCCAGCCCGCGCTGCATTCGGGCGATGTCCGAGCGGTAGAGCCCGCCTACCTTGCCCCATCGGCCTGAGAAGCTGTTCGCGCCCCCGGCGATGCGGTCGGCCGCGTGGCCGATGAAAAGGGCGTAAAGGTCGCTCTCGTTGTATTCTTTGAGAACGTAGAAATTCGGAGTGACGATGAACGCCGGCCCGCTGCGGCCCGCCGGCATCAGAAGGAAGCCCTCGGCCTTCGCCTCGTTGGCGGGAAATGCCTTGCCGCCGATGCGCCCGATGCCGAGTTTCGTCCATGCGGAGATCCGCTTGCCCTGGTCCGGCCCTTCGAGCGCGCAGGAAACGCTTTGCGGCACGGTTACCTCGAAACCCCAGTCCCGCCCCTTCACCCAGCCGTAGTCGGCGAGATAGTTGGCAATGGAAGCCAGCGTGTCCGGCACCGACGTCCAGATGTCCGCGCGCCCGTCGCCGTCGAAATCCACCGCGTGCTTGAGGAACGAGGTGGGCAGGAACTGCGGCTGGCCCAGCGCGCCTGCCCAGGACGACTTCATCTGCTGCGGCGTCGCCAGCCCTTTTTCCACCATCTGCAGGGCTGCCAGGAGTTCGGTGCGGAACATATCCTTGCGTGTGGCGAGAAACGCCTTTGTGCCGAGCACCTCGAAGGCGTTGTACGGCATCTTGGCGGCGCCGAACCCGGATTCGCGCCCCCAGATCGCCAGCACGATCTCCGCAGGCACGCCGAAACGCCTTTCGACTGCTGCCAGCGTTCGCGCATGTTGCTTGGCGCGGCTGCGGCCGCCGTCGACCACCGCACCTATCGTCTTTTCTGCGAAATAGGCGCCGGGCGAGCCGAATTCGGCCTGATGCTGCTTTTTCGGTGTTTGCGGCTTCTGGCCCGGCAGAACGAGGTCCGGCAGCTTGAGATTGGGCGTGACGCTCTTGAAGGCCGCGTCGAACGTCGCCTTCGACACGCCGGCCGCCTTGGCGTCCGGCCAGAGGTCGCTCTCCAGCCAGGCACGGAACTGTTCGTCGATCTTCGCCGCCGAGGCGGGGGCGGCCAGGAGGCTTGACAACAAAATCGCTACCGCGGGAAGCGCCATCCTACGTGTAAAGAGCCGCACGACCGCCAAGAGTTTTACTCTCACAGGTCCGCTCCCCTCAAAAGGCCGTGCGCGACTTCAGCGCGGCGGCAAGCGTTCCCTCGTCCAGGTAGTCGAGTTCGCCGCCGACGGGCACGCCATGCGCCAGCCGCGTGACCTTGATGTCGAGCGGCGCGAGCTGGTCGGTGAGATAGTGCGCCGTCGTCTGGCCCTCGACGGTGGCGTTGACCGCGATGATCACCTCGCGCACCCTCCCGGCCGCGACACGCGCCACCAACTGACCGATCGTCAACTGGTCAGGCCCCACGCCGTCAAGCGGCGAAAGCACGCCGCCGAGCACGTGATAGCGCACGTTCATCGCACCCGCCCGTTCGAGCGCCCACAGGTCGGAGACGTCCTCCACCACGATGATGGTTCCGTCGTCGCGGCTCGGATCGGTACAGATTCGGCAAGGGTCGGCGGTGTCGATGTTGCCGCAGACCGAACATGCGCGCACGCGCTCCGCCGCCTCCGCCATCGCGCCGGCCAGCGGGTGCATGAGCTGCTCCTTCTTCTTGATTAGGTGCAGCGCCGCCCGTCTCGCCGAGCGCGGGCCGAGGCCCGGCACCTTGGCCAGCAACTGGATGAGCCTCTCGATCTCCGGACCGGCGATTCGCTTGGACATGCTGCCGGTCTATGCGGATTCGCCGGCCATGAGAACCGCTCAGTAGCCCGCGGCCCGGTCGACCACGTTGGACGGAGCTTCGCCGCGCTCGATGGCGCTCATCTGCGCGAGCATCGGCCCGACCAGGTGGTTCGCATCGGATGTCGCGGCGACATGCGGTGTGGCGAAGACACGCGGATGCGACCACAGCGGGCTGGTCTTCGGCAGAGGCTCCACCTCGAAAACGTCGAGGCTCGCCTCCTTCAGCGTACCGTCCTCCAGCGCGCGCAGGATGTCGTCGTCCTTCTGCAATTTGCCGCGGCCGGCATTGATCAGGACGGCACCGCCCAGCCCGTTGCGCCGCCGCAGTTCCCGCAGCAGCCGGTAGTCGACGATGCCCGTGGTCGCCGGCGTCAGCGGCAGAAGCACGACGAGGATGTCGGTGCTGTTGAGGAAAGGAATGAGGCCGCCGTCACCCGCAAAGACCGTGACGCCGTCGACCTGCCGGCCGTTGCGGCTCCACCCGTTGATGCGGAAGCCGGCCGCGCGCAGTCCTACTGCCGCCGTACGGCCGAGTTCGCCCAACCCCATGATGCCGACGGCGATGTCGCCGGCCGGCCGCTGGGGCAGGTCGCGCCAGACCTTCTTCGACTGCTGGGCGCGATAGGCCATGCTTTGTCGGTGGTGGTCAAGTACTCGCCACAGCACGTACTCGCTCATGTGCTGGGTCAGGTTAGGATCGACTACGCGGATGATCGGAACATCCGGAAGGCCGGGGTCCGTCATGATGTGGTCAACCCCCGCGCCGATCGAGAAGATGGCGCGCAGATTGGGCAGACGGGCGAGCAGGTTGGGCTTATGGCGCCACACCACCGCATAGGTGATCGACGGATCCGCGGCTCCGTCGGCTTCGAGCACGACCTGACGCTCGGCTGCGAACAGTTCGTGCCAGCGCTGCGGGTTGAAACCGTTGACGGCCAGAAGGATGCGGCCCTGGTCCATGGCTTTGCACTCCTCCCGGGATTGCGGCCTATTCGCTGACGACGCCCGCCGCGGCCGTCTCGATGTGGAAGGCGGCGGCCATCAGCGCCTTTGTATAGTCGGTCTCCGGCTCCGCGAAAATGCGTCGCGACGGGCCGGACTCAACCACCTTGCCGTTGCGCATCACGATTACGTCGTTGGCCAGCGCGCGCACCACCTTGAGGTCGTGGCTGATGAACAGATAGGCGAGGTTGTGCTTGGCCTGCAGCGAGCGCAGCAGGTCGACCACCTGTGCCTGCACGCTCATGTCGAGCGCGGAGGTCGGCTCGTCAAGCATGACGAATTTCGGTTTCAGCACCATGGCCCGCGCAATCGCGATGCGCTGGCGCTGACCGCCCGAAAATTCGTGCGGATAGCGGAAGCGTGTCTCGGGGTCCAAACCGACTTCCCGCAGCACCGAAACCACACGGGTGTCGCGTTCGTCGGGCGACAGCGCGGGTTCGTGGATTTTCAGCCCTTCCTCGATGATCTCGGAGACGGACATGCGCGGGCTGAGCGAGCCGAACGGATCCTGGAACACGATCTGCAGCTCGCGCCGCAGCGGACGCATCGCCTTGAAGCTCAGCCCGTCGATGTCGTGGCCGTCGAAGCGGATATGCCCCTGCGAGGCGATCATCCGGCAAAGCGCCAGTCCCAGCGTCGTCTTGCCGGACCCGGATTCCCCCACGACGCCCAGCGTCTGGCCGGCGCGCACCGCGACATCCACGCCGTCGACGGCCTTCACATGGTCCACCGTCTTACGGAAAAAGCCCTGCTTGATCGGAAACCAGACGCGGATCTGGTCACCGGACATCACCGTCGCGGCAGCGGGATCGGCATGCGGCGGCTCGCCCTTGGGCTCAGCCGCCAGCAAGTGCCGCGTATATTCATGCTTCGGATGGGCGAAGATCTCGGCGGTCGGGCCGGCCTCTACTATCTTGCCGTGGGTCATCACGCAGACGCGGTCGGCGATCTTGCGCACGATGCCGAGGTCGTGGGTGATGAACAGCATCGACATGCCGTTGTTCCGCTTCAGGCGGGCCAGAAGTTCGAGGATCTGTGCCTGAACCGTCACGTCGAGCGCGGTCGTGGGTTCGTCAGCGATCAGCAGGCGCGGCTCGTTGGCCAGCGCCATCGCGATCATCACCCGCTGGCGCTGGCCGCCGGAAAGCTGATGCGGATAGGCGTCGAGGCGCTTTTCCGGCTCGCGGATGCCGACCTGGTTCAGCAGCTCCAGCGTGCGCTTGCGCGCGGCCTGTTCGCCCATGCCCTGGTGGATGCGCAGGATCTCGGTGATCTGCTGCAGGATCGTGTGCAGCGGATTGAGCGAGGTCATCGGCTCCTGGAAGATCATGGTGATCTGGTTGCCGCGCACCTTGCGCAGCGCGTCCTCGTCCTTGGCGAGCAGGTCCTCGCCGTCGAACAGGATTTTTCCGGAAGGATGGCTGGCGGGCGGGTAGGGCAGCAGCTTCAGCACCGACAGCGCCGATACCGACTTGCCCGAGCCCGACTCGCCCACCAGCGCCACCGTCTCGCCCTTGCCGATGTCGAACGACACATGGTCGACGGCCGTCGTCTGGCGCCCGCCCTGGGTGAAGGCGACGGACAGATCGCGTACGGACAGCAGCGGCGAGGTCAAATCGCGGGCTCCACGTCGGTATGGCGGAAGTCCTCGCCCTTGAACAGCAGCGGTTCACCGCGTGCCTTGGCAAGCGCGTAAGCGAAGCAGTCGCCCAGGTTGAGGCGGGCCGGATGACTGCCCTTGCCGAACGTTCGATAGGCGTGGCGCGCCAGCATGGCCTGTTCCGGACCGATCGCCGCGATACCGACACCAAGCCGGCTCATCAGCGGATCCACGGCATCGGCAAGCTCCGGGGACGTCCCCCGATCAACGCGCAGGCAAACTTCCAGATAGTTGACAGGCGAAATTTCCGGCTTTTGCGAATAGGCAATCTTTTCCCGGAACTCCATGCGTTCGGGCTCATCAAGAAGAATCGCCAGAAGTGCCGAAGCATCGACGATCATTTCGGCAGGCCCCATTCGTCGTAGAGGTCCGAGTGGTCGCTTGTGACGCCGGGCGGCGCGGGAGGAAGCCGCGCCAGGATCTCGTCGACCCGCCGAATCCTCTCGGCCACGTCTCGTTCCCGGCGCAGCCGCGCGAGCTTTTCCTCAAGCGCCCCCTGGATCGCAGACGTCATTGTCTCTCCGGTTTCGGCGGCGAGTTCCTTGGCGAGACGCTCAACCACCGGATTCTTGATGTTCATTGCCATACAGGCTTCCTTTGGCCCGGCTTTCTCTGGGTAGAAAGGAGGCGACATTATACCATGCCGCCCGCCTCACCTGAAAGTCTTCCGCGGGTCGAAGGCGTCGCGGGTGGCCTCGCCGACGAAGATCAGCAGCGACAGCATCAGCGATATGACGACGAAGCCCGACAGGCCGAGCCACGGCGCGTTGAGGTTGCGCTGGCCCTGCCGCAGCAGTTCGCCGAGCGATGCGGATCCCGGCGGAAGGCCGAATCCGAGAAAGTCGAGCGAGGTCAGCGTAGTGATCGAACCATTGAGGATGAACGGCAGGAAGGTCAGCGTCGCCACCATCGCGTTGGGCAGCAGGTGCCGCCACATGATCGTGCGGTTGGGCACGCCGAGCGCGCGCGCCGCGTTGACATATTCGAAATTGCGGGCGCGCAGGAATTCGGCCCGAACCACGCCGACGAAGGCGGTCCACGAAAACAGCAGCATCAGGCCGAGCAGGATGAAGAAGCCGGGCGGCAGAACGGCCGCAACGATCAGCAGCAGGTAGAGAACGGGGATCGACGACCAGATCTCGATCACGCGCTGCATGACGAGGTCGGTCCAGCC
>JAEUMA010000279.1 GCA_016793565.1 Rhizobiaceae bacterium | reverse complement strand
CGCGCCAGCGACGGATCGTGCGCGAGAAAGGCCAGAGTGTCCTGGAGCTGATCGCGGAAGCCGAAGGCGCCGCTGGCCTGGTAGAACGCCGAGCGGGCGCGTATGCGGCACGCCAGCGCCTGGTAGGGCAGCCAATGGTTGACCATAATGTCGAACGCCTTGTCCGGCGTCTCGATTTGCACGGTGTCGAGGAAGCCGCGCCACGCAGCCTCGTTGTCGGCCAGCCGCTTCTCGAAATCGACCGCCCTGTGGCGCAGCACCAGTTCCGCCACTTCCGCGTCCGAGGCAGCGTCGCCGATGAACCAGTGCAGCAGCACTTCCCCGCCGACTGGCACCTCGATGTCGCGGGCGAGCGCCGCACAGGGGTCCGCGCCCGCTTCGACCTTTCCGGACAAGGGCTTGCCGGCGAGCACGGCGTCCGGCGCCTGAACGCTGCCCGAACCGATGAACTCGCAGCGATCGCTGCTGAAGCCGGCGCTATCGTCGTCGAGCGCCATGAAGGCGACCCGGTCCGAATAATCGAGGCTGTAGGCGTTGCGGGCGAGCAGCGCGCCGGTGGCTGCATCGTGTCCCGGCACGATGGTGGGGGCGGATTTGGAACGGTTGTTGCCGAGCACCCACTCCGCATAGGCGTAGACACGAAGGCGCGCCGCCACCGACGCGCGGTTGCGGATGCGCAGCCGCGCGACCTTCACCGGGTCGACGGGGTCGACCAGCTGCACGAGTTCCACGTCGAGCGTGCCCCGCACAACGCGGAAGCCGTTGGCGCCTTGGCCGAAACGCGCCTCGTAGGTCAGCGCCGGATCGTTCAGGATGGCGGCGAAAGGCGAGAACGCCTTGCCGCTGGCGTGGTCGAACAGATAGATGCCCTCGCCGGGCCGGTTGGTCACCGGGTCGTTCGACCATGGCGTCAGCTGAAAGTCGCGGCTGTTGCGGCTCCAGGTGAACGACGCACCCTCGGCGGATGTGTGGAAGCCGAAGCCGGCGTTCGAGACGACGTTGATCCAGGGCTGCGGCGTGGCGCGGCCGTCGGTCAGCCGCACCACATAGTCGCGGCCCTGCCGGTCGAAGCCGCCGAACCCGTTCCAGAATTCGAGCCCTTCCGCGGACGCCGCGCGGCGGCGTCCGGCCGGCGCCGGTACGCGCAGCTGCGGCGTTTCGGCCTCGTCCGTCGCCGACTGCGCGGTCTCGCGGGCCAGCAGGGCCTGGGCCTCCGCGCGCTCGACCTGGTCGAAGATGGTGCCGTTTCGGGTGTGGAGAACGATCCGCGCCACGCCGATCAGCGTCCGGTAGGAAGCATCGTCCATGAGGTCGCGTCGGACGGCGAAAATGTGCTGGCGCGGCCCCAGCTCCTTGCCGCGCATGCGGCTGTTGTCGCAGCGGTATTCTATAGCCTGCTGCAGATCCTGGACATAGGACGAGGCCTGCTCGTTGATGATGACGAGGTCGGCCACGATACCGCGAGCCCGCATGTATTCCTGGAAAAGTAGCGCCTGGCCGACGATCTCGATGTCGGCGACATCGGCGATACGCACCGCGAAGATCGGATAGTCGCCGGAGATGCTCATCGGCCACAATGCCGACTGCTTGCCCAGTCCGGCCGCGATCGCCTCTGGCGGCGCGCGCAGATGGCTGTCGGGATAGACGAGGTAGCGCGCCAGCTTCTGGACGTTGGCCGCGTCCGCCAGGCTCATGCCGATGTGGCGCGTCATCACCTGCGAGCGCGTCCAGGCCATCATCGACTGGCGCGCGAAACTCTCCGCGTGCTCCAGCCGCCCTATGCATTCCTCGACTTCCTTGCGCTCCGCTCCGACCACGGTCCAGAACGTCAGGATCGCCTTCTTGCGCGCCGGAACACGAACCCGGCGGCGCAGAGCCATGACGGGATCGAGCGTGAAGCCGTGGCCACCGCCGAGCTTGGCGTCGGCGTCGAACGCAGCTGCATCGGCCAGCGTGCGGCCGCGGCCGACGAAGGCTCGCCGATCGGTCTCGGCGCCGCCTTCCCGGCTGGTCGACGCGCCCGTGACGAAATGCGCGAGCGCGATGGACGGCTCGGCCGGCGAGCGCTTGCGGCGTTCCGCGAAGATGGTGCCGGCGGCGCTGATCTCTGTCTCGACGAACATCTTGGAGAAGGCGGGATGCGAACTGTCGGCCGCCTCCGGCGCCAACGCCAGTTCCGCGAAGGAAGTGACCTCGATGAAGCGGTCTTCAGCCGCGTCGTTGAAGAGCGTGAGCCGGCGCGCCTCGCCATGCCCCTCGGAGATAGCGATGCATTCGACTTCGGAGCGCAGCGTTCCCACCGTTTTGACGAAAGTCGCCTTCTCGTCCGAGAACAGCGTGTAGGTCTTCTCCTCGGGCAGGCGTTTCGGTTCGCTCGTGGCGGACCACCAGACGCCCGTCTCGGTGTCGCGCAGGAAGAGGTAGGTTCCGTTGCGGTCCTCGGTGGCGTCCGCCTGCCAGCGCGTCACGGCGATGTCGTTGAAGCGGCTGTATCCGGAACCGGTCGCCGTCACCATTACGGCGTAGCGCGCATTGCCGATCTGGTTGATGGCGCGCAGGGCCTTGTGCGGCTCCACGACCAGCCGGGTGTCTGGAGCCTGGTCGACGGCCTCGACCTTGTCGCGCACGGCGGTGTCTGACTTGAAGGTCGCGACCGGGATCTCGCGTGGGGTCTTTTCCTGTAGCAACAGTTCCGCCGCCTCGATCACCGGGTCCGAATGGAACCGGTCGCGCATGCGGCCTTCGAAGATGGCGTTCTCCAGCGCCACGATCGACATGCCCTGATGGTGCGCGTAGTAGTTGCGCACGACGACATGGTCCGCGCCCTCGGGCAGGCGCTGGGGCGTGAAGTCGACCGCGTCATGGAAGCCGTAGCGGCCGAGCGCGCCCATCCTGCGCAGCGTTTCCAGATTCTGCACCGCGTCGGACGGAACGAACTGCGCGGCCAGCACGGTCGCGTAGGGTGCGATGACGGTGTTTTGCGCGAGGCCGCGCTTGAGGCCGAGCCCGGGCACGCCGAAGTTGGTGTACTGGTAGTTCATCTCGCGGTCGCGGGCATTGTACGCGGCCTCGGAGATGCCCCACGGAATTCGCTTCTGGCGTCCGTACTGGATCTGCCGCTTGATGATCAGATGGCTGGTCTGGTTGAGGATACCGCCCTGCGGTTCCTTCATCACCAGCGGCGGCATCAGGTACTCGAACATCGAGCCCGACCAGGACATCAGCGCGCCCTGGAAGCCGATCTCCACGATCGGGCGCCCGAGCCGGAACCAATGCTCCGTCGGCAAATCGCCCTTGGCGATGGCGAACAGGCTGGTCAGCCGCGCCTCGGAGGCGAGCAGATCGTAGCAGCTCTCGTCGAGCTGGTGGTCGTCGATGCGGTAGCCGATCGACAGGAGCTTGCGGTCCTGGCGGATCAGGAAACCGAAATCCATCTGGAAGGCGAACAGACGGGCGCGGCCGTGGATGTCGCGCAGCTTCGCCCGTAGCGATTCCACGCCGCGCTCGTCGATATGGGCGTCGCTG
>JAEUMA010000253.1 GCA_016793565.1 Rhizobiaceae bacterium | reverse complement strand
GCCGGTCGGCACCGACTGGCTCGCCGGCGCCACGCGAATCGTCGGCGCTCCGGCCGCGGGGGGCACCAGCAGGAAGCCGCGGGGCGACGAGTCCGCCCGCTCGAAGCGGCCGACGATGGCGCCGCTGTCGTTGATGCCATTGGCGTCCGTCAGCCGGCCAAACGAGCCCGCCGGAATCCGCGTGTTGAGATTGATCGGATCAGCCTCGGTGAACAGCACCGCCTGCGGCTGGCCGAAGCCGGCGCGCGTGTAACCGACCACCTGCCCGGCGTTGTTCATGGCCTTCGGCATGATCGCGAGGGCGTCCGTGCCTGGACGCCCATACGGCGATGTTCGGCCCCCTTCATAGCGATGCATCTGCAGGTCGCTGCCGAAGGTCGTGGTGGTGACCAGCACGAGTCCGTTGTCGGCGATGGCAAACGGGTACGCGGGGCGTCCGCCCACCGCACCGAGGTTTGCGACGGTGCCGTCGGGCTGGGCGATGAAGCCGCCGAGGTCGGTCCGGTCGTTGCCCCCGATGATCACGCCGGCGTTGTTGATGCCCTCCGCCGCGGTCCGGGTCATCCCGCCGAGTTCGCCGAGATCGGTGAAGCGACCATCGACGTACACAAACGGCCGCGTGAAATCCGGCTCGGTCGCCCGGCGCCAGAGGCCCACGACCTGGCCGGCGTCATTGATGTCGCGCGGGAGCATCGAGTACGCCGGTGGCGTGGCCACGATCTCGGTCATCGTCCCGTTGCGGTAAAGAAACCCCCGGTCGATGCCGCGGCTCGAACGCGAGGTGCCCACGACATCGCCGCGGCTGTTGATCGCGATCGCATCGCTCCCGACGTCGCCCGGCAGCGTGCCGAGATCGGTCATGACGGCGCCGGTCTGCAGGAAGGCATGCGTCCGGCCGTCCGCGCGCAGCGAGCGGCCGATGATCTGCCCGGCGTTGTTGATGCCGGTGGCCTCGCTGTAGTTTCCGCCGAGCGTGCCAATCTCGTGGGGTGTGTAGGTGGGTTGCGCCGGCAATTCCGCCCACGCGACCAGCGCGGAAATCAAGGCAAAGACTCGCCGGACGCGGGCAGCCCGGGGACGGCGGACAGTGACAGCAGGCGAACGCATGGACGGGCATCTCTACGAGCGCGCGGCGGCAGGGTCTAGAGATATCCAGAGGGGGCTTTCACGGACGCCAGCATCGCCCAGGCCGCCGTCCGCGCATCGCCGCTCGTGACGCGAAGGGCGCGATTTAAAGCTTCGGCACGCGAATCGTGCTGATCATCAGGCTGCCGCTGATCGCATAAACGAGCGTCAGCGGATGGAGGACCAGTCCGCCGATCGTCCAGGCCCCCAGCCACAGGTTCGCGCCGAGTCGATCCGTCGCCTGCAGAATCGCCAGCAGGCCGACGATCAAGACACTGGTGGGGATCGGCGTTCCTTCGAAGTATTTCACTTTGCCGGTCTCGTCCGCCAGCGACACCGCGGTGGCGTTGAACCGGGCCAGGCGGCTGATGCCGCACGCCACAAAATACAGCAGGATCGCCACGTCGAGCGCACCCCGCAGCCCGACGGCAAACCCCAGCGCCGCCGGCGCCAGGCCGAACGAAATGACATCCGCCAGCGAATCGAGATCGGCCCCCAGGGACGAGGACTGGCGCCGCCAGCGCGCCACGCGGCCATCCGCGAAATCGAAGATCAAAGCCACCGGCAACAGCCCCATCGCGAGCGTGAGCCAGCGGCCCTGGGCCGTCACGAGATACTGCATGGCCGCGAGCACGGAGCCGCTGCCGCAGAACCCGTTTCCCAACGTGAGAAAATCCGCCAGGACGAACGAGCGAATCAGGGAGAAGCGGCGCGGCCGGGAAGCGGATATCACGGGTTCGGGCATGGGCTTTTATCGTTTCACACCTCGGTCGTTGGTAGTCTTCGGCCGCGAGACGTTCCCATCGTGGGCAACAACGACCCCAGCCTTCAATACCGCAGCCGCCGGTTCCCTGAGATCACGCCGTGGACGATCCCGGCCTCTGGCCGGGCCGCGAACGTCTGTCCCGGCCGCAGTCTCGCGCGGAGGCGCGAAGGCGCGGAGAATAATATCAGGGTTGGGTCTTCGCGCCTCCGCGCGATAACGCACGCTTACAACGTCAGCTATCCTCGAGCTTGACGTTGTGGCTGCGCAGGAACGGCACCAACTCGTCGACGCCGAAGTCCGCCAGGACGTCTCCGTGCCAGTCAAGCGTGGGCGCCCGCGTTTGCCCTGAGGTCCGTTCCATCTGCGCGAACGCCTCCGGGTCGTCGGTCACTTCGCGTAAACGGTAGCCGACGCCGTTTCGATCGAGAAACTCGACGACCTCGCGGCACCACGCACAGCCGCGTTTCGTGTAGAGAATCGGCAGGTTGGTGCTCATCTGACGATGGAACCGTGCGAGCCGGGTTTGTTCCGGGTTCATTCCCATCCGGTTTTTTTGGGCCCGCGCCTGACAGTATCTGCTGGTGAGTCCGCCGGCAGGCGTCATCGTTTCCCGCATCCTTAGCTGGCCTGAACGTTTGCATTGCCCCTCCACCATGAAAAAATTCGCGCTCTCTCTTGCTGCGGCCGTCGTGTTGCATGCGACCGCCTTTGCCCAGGCGACCTGGAAGGCCGATCCGCTGCATTCGCGTATTGGCTTTTCCATTACTCATCTCGGCATCTCGGAAATAACCGGCGCCTTCAACACCTTCGAGGTCACCATCGCGAGCGCCAGGCCGGATTTCAGCGATGCGGTGTTCAATCTCACGGTCGACGTCGCCTCGATCGACACGGCCGTCCAGAAACGTGACGACCACCTGCGCAGCCCCGACTTCTTTGAAGTCGCGCAACACCCCAGGATGACGTTCAAGAGCAAGACGATCACCGCCGCGGGCAAAGACCGTTACAAGCTGGCCGGCGATCTCACGATTCACGGGGTGACGAAGGCAATCACCGCCGACCTGTGGTATCGCGGCACCACGACCAACCAGGGAAAGGCCACCGCCGGCTTTCAACTGACCGCCACCCTCAAACGTTCCGACTTCAAGGTCGGCCCCAAATTCCCGCCCCCGATGATTGCGGACGAGTTCGTGGTCAAGGCGGACGGCGAATTCATCAAGCAGTAGTTCAATCTGCCTCGCTGAAGGCCTCGCGCCTGTGCGCGTGGCCTTCACTTTTCCCGCCGTTGCCACGGGCGCCAGCGGCGAAGTCTGGTGCGCCGTCTGCTTGATCG
>JAEUMA010000200.1 GCA_016793565.1 Rhizobiaceae bacterium | reverse complement strand
GTGGCGGCGCTTCGACACGCTGCAAATGGGCGTGACCACCGATGTGCTGAACCGGTTGTTCTCCAACGACATCGGCCCGTTGCGCGCTGTTCGCGACCTCGGGCTCGGCATGGTCGACCGCATGCCGCGGCTGAAGGACTTCTTCATCCGCCAGGCCGCGGGCCTGTCGCCGCAGGCGCCGCGGCTGCTGCGCGGAGAGGCGATCTGAGGGAGCGGCATCAGCATTCCTCGCGGATCGAGTAGGCCGGCCGGATTTCGACGGTGCCGGTGCGGGCCAGCGGCAAATCCCCGGCGAGCCGCACCGCCTCGTCCATGTCGGCGGCCTCGATCAGCAGGAAGCCGATCAGCTGCTCCTTCGTCTCGGCAAATGGACCGTCCGTGACCAACGGCTTGCGGCCACGCCGGCTGACGCATTTCGTGAGCGTACTCGGACGAAGGGCGTTGGCGGTAACCAGATGCCCCTTCTGCTCCAGCGCGATGTCGTAGGCGAGCGACTCGCGCGTGAGCTGGTCGCCGGCACCGCTGGGCAGGCCGGCGATGGCCTTTTCGTCGTGATGGATGAGCAGGACGTATTTCAACAGACGGGCCCTTCTTCGTTCACGAGGCAGGATGCGACGGTGCCGTCCGCGGACCGGCCTTCGGCCAGAATATCCATCGCCGCCGCGAGCGAAAGGACGATCGCTAAGGCCAGGGCCAGCCGCGCCGGGGCGGACCAGTGCGGAGCGTCGTGCGGCCATCGATCGAAGCGTGACGGCGACGAGACAAAAGAGAGGATCGGGTACATGGTCGGCTCCGTCGTGTGCAGCGCATCGCTTGCGCACACCGAGGACGAAGCCGTCTGCTGACAGCCGACATTTTTGCAGTGGCGATTTTCGACAAACCTTGCTCCGCCCGGAACGGGTCACAGTGGCGTTGAGGAAAGCAAGCGCTATATTCGCCGGTGATGCCGCGTGAGCGCGGCTCGCAAACAGTCATCGGGAGAACATTATGGACCGTTCTGCAACAGCCATCTGGAAGGGCAACCTCAAGGAAGGCGCCGGCACGCTCGACACACAGAGCGGCGCGCTCAAGACGCTTCCCTATTCGTTCAAGGGACGCTTCGAAGACGAGAGCGGCAAATCCGGGACCAACCCCGAAGAGCTGATCGCGGCGGCCCATGCCGGCTGCTACGCCATGCAGCTTTCGCATTTCCTCGCGGAAAACGGCACCCCGGCCACCAAGCTCGACGCGAAGGCGGCGGTGACGCTGGTTCCCGGCACAGGGATCACGCAGAGCGCCATCACGCTGGTGGGCACTGTGCCCGGCATCGACGCCGCGAAGTTCAAGGAACTGGCCGAGAAGGCCAAGGCGGAGTGCCCTGTGTCGCGCGCTCTGGGCGCGATCAAGGTGACGCTGAACGCAAGCCTCGCCTGAGACTTTTTCGGCGCGCATGCCGCTCAGGCGGGCGCGCCCTCCATCTCCGGCCTCAGTTCCGCCAGCTTGGCGGTCAGCCAATCGCGAAACACCTTGCAGATGGGGCGCTCCATCGCGTCGGGCTCGCTGACGAGATAGTAGGACGCGATCGAGCGTATCGACTGCTCGAAGGGACGGATGAGCTGCCCTTGCCGCAGCGCGGCCCGGCACGTCAAATTGTCGCCTATGGCTATGCCGAGGCCGGAAACCGTCGCCGACAGAACCAGATACATGTTCGAGAAGACGATGCCGCGCTGCGCGTTGCCGACCAGGCCGCAGGCGGCGAACCAGCGCGTCCAGTCGTCGTAGTTTCCCATATGCAGCAGAGGCATGTCGTCGACGTCGTCGAGACGGATCTGTCCGCCGCGTTCCTGCGCCATGCGCGGACAGCAGTAGGGCGCGAACTCTATTTCGGCGAGCAGCTCAGCCTTCATGCCTGGCCAGTTGCCGGTGCCGAAGGCGATGAACAGGTCGGCGCCGCGATTATGCACGTCGTCCAGCCGGTGCGGCGTCGAGATGGTCAGGTTGATCTTGGGGTAGAGAGAGCGGAACTCCTCCAGATAGTTGCAGAGCCAGAAGATGGCGAAGCCCGGCACGCAGCTGATCGACAGGCCGCCGCTCAGTTCCTGCTGTTCCGATCCGGCCCCCGCCTGCTGGATCAGTGACAGCGCCTTGCCGACCTGTTCGGCGTAGCGGCGGCCGAACGCCGTCAGCACAACGCCCTTGCCGTCGCGCTCGACCAGCTGCTGGCCGAGATCGGCCTCCAGCGAGCGGAGCTGATGGCTGATGGCGCTGGGCGTGAGGTTCATCTCCTGCGAGGCGCGCAACATGCTGCCAAGCCGCGCCAAGCCATCGAGAGCACGCAAAGCCTGAATCGACGGAAGATGCATCGCGGATTCCAGAGATGAACAATTCTCATTTCTTATTGAAAAATATCTCGTTTGTCATGAGCTTCCATCAAGTGTAAATTTTAGGCATGCTTAAAAAATATGCACAATAGGGGAAGCTGATGCCTAACTCCGACCATGACAGACTGAAATTCCTCGATCGCATCGCCTTCGCGCATATGACGCGACGCGGCCTGCTCGGAGCAGCGGCTACCGCCGCGACGGTGGCGGCGCTTGCTCCTGGCCTGCGGGCAACGAAGGCGCTGGCTGCCGACGACACGATCCGCTTCTGCTCCTGGGGCGGCTCGATCCAGGAACTTCAGCGCAAGCACGTGCTGGAGCCCTTCGCGGCCGCGACCGGCATCAAGGTGGTCGAGGATTCCCTGCCGCTGCCCAGCCGCATCAAGGCGATGGTCGATTCCGGCAATCTGGAATTCGACGTGGTGCAGACCGACCTGCTGACTATCCTGGCGCTCGAAAAAAGCGGCCAGTACTTCGAGAAGATCGATTATTCGAAGCTCTCTCCCGCCGCCATCAAGGGCATTCCCGAGCATCTGAAGCTGCCTAACGCCATCGGCTATCTGTACTGGTCCTACAATATCGGCTTCCGCTCGGACAAATTTCCCGGCGGCGCGCCGCAGAGCTGGAAGGATGTCTGGGACACCAAGGCTTTCCCGGGCAAGCGCACGCTGGCGTCGGCCGACGGCGGCCAGTATCCGAGCCTCGAATTCGCGCTGCTGGCGGACGGCGTGGCCAAGGACAAACTCTATCCGATCGACGTCGACCGCGCCTTCGCCTCCCTCGACCGCATCAAGCCGGACGTCGCCAAATGGTGGACGTCGGGAAGCGAGGTCATCCAGCTCTACACCTCCGGCGAGGTGTCGACCGGCTCCACCTATTCGGGCCGCATCCTGACCGCCAAGACCGAAGGCGCGCCGGTGGACCTTTCCTGGAACGAAGGGCAGGCATCCCTCGACTATCTGATGATCGTCAAGGGAGCCCCGCTCGACCGGGCCATGAAGCTTATCGACGCCCTGCTGCAGGTGGAACCGTCGATCGCCATCTTCAACGAATACAATGCCGGGCCGGCCAATGCGGACGTGCTCGCCGGCCTGAAGGAAGGCCGGGCTAAGGAACTGCCGAGCTATCCCGACAATCTCGCCCGCATGTATGTGCAGGACTCGCAGTGGTGGGCAGACAATCTGGACGCCATCATCGAGCGCTTCAACGAGTGGGTCCTGCTCTGAGCGAAGGCCGGCAGGGGCCGCCGGTGGCGGCCCCGCCTGTCCCGACGCCCGGCCGACACCAACGGAGAAAATGAATGACGGATGTCCGCCGGAGGCGCGGCAGCCTTGTCGACGCCCTGCGTTCCGACGAGCGGCTTCTGGTGCTGCCGGCGGCGCTGACGCTGCTGGTGTTCTTCGTCGTTCCGCTCGCCATGCTGGTCGGGATTTCGTTTTCGGGCGACACGCCGCTCGCCGCCTACCGGAAGTTCTTCGGCTCGGCCGCGGCCATGAAGATCCTCGCCAACACGGTGACGATCGCCGCGGTCGTCACCCTCGTCTGCGCGGTCGTCGCGGTTCCGTTCTCGCTTGCCCTGTCCCGGCTGCCGCCGGCCTATGCGCGGCTGGCCCTGCTAGGGGTCACCCTGCCGATGTGGATCAGCCTCCTGGTGCGCACCTATGCGTGGCTCTACGTGCTGGCGCAGGAAGGCGTGACGAATGCGGCGCTCGAGGCCGTTGGCATGCCCGGAGCACCCTTCCCGCTTCTGTTCAACTGGGGGTCGGTCACCGTCGGCATGGTGCATATCCTCCTGCCCTACATGCTGCTGCCCGTCCACAACGCCGTGACCATGCTGGACCCGCAGCTGATGCGCGCCGCCCGCTCGCTCGGGGCCGGGTCGCTGCGCATCTTCGCCACCGTCATCCTGCCGCTGATCGCGCGCGGCATCGCGACGGGCGCCATCCTGGTGTTCATCCTTTCGCTGGGCTTCTTCGTGACGCCGCAGATGCTGGGCGGCCCGCGCAACACCATGATCGCCACCTATATCGACGTGATGACCAACACGACGCTGGACTGGCCGCGCGCCGCGGCCGCGTCGACCGTGCTGGTGCTGGGCGTGCTCGTCTGCTTCGCGATCCTGTCGGTCCTGTCCCGCAAACAGCCGCAGGCCGCTCCGTGAGCGCGGCCGACCACTCCTTGTCCGCATGGAGCGCCCGCATCCTGGTGGCGGCGGTATTCCTGTTCTCCGTGCTGCCGCTCGCCGTCATGCTGATGATGTCATTCTCGTCGTCGGAGTTCGTGCGTTTTCCGCCGCCTTCCTTCTCGCTGCGCTGGTACGAGAACTACTTCACCCGCACCGACTGGATCGAATCCACGCTGCGCAGCCTATGGATCGGCGCCACGGTCACGGCAATCGCGGTGTTGCTCGGCGTTCCGGCCAGTCTCGGCATCGCTAAGCTCGGCCAGCGCAGCGCGGATGCCGCCCTCGCGCTCGCCACCTTGCCGATCGTGCTGCCGCCGGTGGTGATCGCGGTCGCCATGTACATGACGTTTTCCAGCGTCGGGCTGGTCGGCACGCGCACCGGCATCGTGCTGGGCCACCTGACGCTGGCGATACCCTTCGTGGTGCTGACCACCCTCGCCTCGCTGCGGCGGCTCGATCCGGAATTGGTCCGCGCCGCGCTGTCGCTCGGCGCCAGCCGCACGCGCGTCACGTTCACCGTGACGCTGCCGATCATCCGACCGGGCATCCTGGCCGGCGCGCTGTTCGCGTTCCTCGCCTCTTTCGACGAACTGATGATCTCGCTGTTCGTGGGCAACCCGGAAATCCGCACGCTGCCGCGGCGCATGTGGGAGGGCGTGCGCTCGGAATTCGACCCCACCGTCTCGGCCGCATCGGCGGTCGTCATCCTGGCGACGCTGGTCGTCGTCGGGTTCGCCTTCGCCGTCAACGCTCTCGCGCGGCGACGCAGGCCAAGCATCAGGGAGCAAACGCATGTCTGAAAAAATCATCTACCGCGCCCGCTGGGTTCTGGGCTTCAAGCAGGGCGAACACAGGCTGATCCACGACGGCGAAGTCGAGGTGGACGGCAACACCATCGGCTATGTCGGCCCCCAGAGGGCGCACACGGACGGCGAGGTGCGCAGCTATGCCGACGGCTTCCTGCTGCCCGGCTTCATTTCCTCGCACGCGCATCTGTGCAACCATCTTGGCGACCGCATGATGGCGGACAACGGCCGGCTTGACCTGTTCAACTGTGGCTTCCTGAACTACCTGCCGGCCGGCCGCGAGGGTCGCGGCTTCCTGGATCCGGACGATCCGCTGGTGAGCGTGCGCTTCGGCATCGGGGAACTGCTGAAGAGCGGCGTCACCACCGTGGTAGAACTCGGCGGCGAGGTCGGCGGCAATACCGACGTGATGGTCGACATCGCCGGCGACATGGGCATCCGCGCCTACATCACCCCCGGCTACGCCTCGGCGCACTACGCCTTCGAGAAGGGTACCGGGCGGCTGACCTATGACTGGCTGCCGGACGACGGCGAGGCGCAGTTCGAGTACGCGCTGGAGGCGGCGGCGAAATACAACGGCGCCCACAACGACCGGGTCCGCGGCATCCTCGTGCCCGTCGAGACGGTCTTGTCGTCGCGCCGCCTGCTGGAGCGTACGGCGGAGGAATCGCGGCGCCTGAAGTTGCCGGTCACCCTGCACGTGGCCGAGACGATCTGGGAGTTCCACGAGATGGTGCGCCGGGAAAAGCTCTCCCCGCTCGGCATGCTACACGAATGCGGGCTGCTTCAGCCGAATGTCATTCTCGGCCACTCGCTGTTTTACGCCGGACATTCGCTGACGGGCTTTCCGCGCACAGGAGACCTGGAGAAGATCGCGGCCGGCGGCGCACACGTCTCCCATTCGCCCTTCGTCTTCGCGCGACGGGGCATCCAGCTCGAAGGTTTCCAGCGCTACGAGGAACTGGGCATCAACATCACGCTCGGCACCGACAGCTACCCGCAGGACATGCTCAACGAGATGCGTTTCGCCTCCATCCTCGGTAAGCTCAACGAGCACGATTTCCGCGCCGCGCCCGCGCGCGCCGTGCTCAACGCGGCGACCATCAACGGCGCCAAGGCTCTAGGGAGGGACGACATCGGCTGCCTGGAGACGGGGAGAAAGGCCGATCTGGTGGTGGTCGACATGGGCCGTTTCGGCTTCGGGCCCATGCTGGACCCGGTGAAGTCCCTGGTGCACATAGGCTCGGCCGCCGACGTGCGGCACGTGATGGTGGACGGGATCGTGCGGGTGGACGAAGGCCGGCTGACAGGTTTGGACGAGCGCGAACTGCTGCGCCAGGTGCGTGCCTGCGGCGACAGGGTCTACGGCAGCTTCGCCGACTACGACTTCGCCGGCCGTCCGATCGCGGAATTCGCGCCGCCGGCATTCGGCGACTGGTAAGGCTCGGGGTGACCTTTCACCGATCCTCGATCCGCCTGGCGGGCCTGCGCAAACAGTTCGGCCCGCACAAGGCCCTCGACGGCATCGATGTGACGGTGGCGCCGGGTTCGTTCACGGCCGTACTCGGCCCGAGCGGCAGCGGCAAGAGCACGCTGCTGATGAGCATCGCCGGGTTCCAGGAACTCGACGCCGGCAGCGTCTATGTGGACGATGTCGACATCACCGCCGTTGCGCCGCAGAAGCGCGGCATCGGCATCGTCTTCCAGGGCTATGCGCTGTTCCCGCATATGACCGTGGCGGACAACATCGCCTATCCGCTGAGGGCCCGGGGTCTTCCGCGCGCCGAGATCGCGACCCGGGTCGATGCCATGGCCAAGATCATGGAGATCGAGCCGCTGCTCGCGCGGCTGCCGGCGCAGGTCTCCGGCGGCCAGAGGCAGCGCGTGGCGATCGCGCGGGCGCTGGTCTTCGAGCCGCCGCTGCTGCTGCTCGACGAGCCGCTCTCGGCTCTCGACCGGCATCTGCGCGACCGCATGAAGGAAGAGCTGCGCCTCGTCCACCGCCGTACCGGCGTGACCATCATCATGGTGACGCACGATCAGGAGGAAGCCATGGAACTGGCCGACCGGATGATCGTCATGGAACACGGCGCCGTCATCGCCGACGGAGCGCCCGCGGCGCTCTATCGCCGGCCCGCGAACCGCAAGATCGCGGCATTCCTGGGCCAGGCCAACTTTCTGGCGGCGCGGGAAGCCGCACACGGAGCGGTCAGCGCCGGCGGCACGACGGTCGACGCTTCGGTGCTGAGCGGGACGGGCGGAACGCTGCTGATCCGGCAGGAGGCGCTGGTGCCGGTTGCCGCGCCGCGGGACCATTCCTGCCTGACGATCGGCGTCGACAGCCTGCTGTTCCGTGCAGGCCGGTACGTGATAACCGGCCAAGTTCCCACCGGCGAAACCGTGACGGCCGAATTCTCCGGGCCGGCCTCGGAGGTGGAGGGAAGGCAGACGATGTACCTGGAGATCCGCGAGGCGACGCTGCTCGACTGAGAATCAGCGGAACAGCGCCCGGCGGAGGTCAGCGGATCGAGTCCAGCTTGCGTTGCATCGCGGCGATCTGTTCCTTCAGCTCCTGCAGTTCGTCGCCCTTTTCGGCGCTCGCCTTGCGGGGCGCATCGGTGGCCTCCGGTGCATTGGCGCTCGCCTGCGGCGGGAACGGCGTGAACATGCGCATGGCGTTCTGGAACATCTCGATGTTGCGACGGGTCTGGTCTTCCAGCGCCTTGATCGCGTTCGGCATCTTCATCATGTCCATAGGCGACTTGCCGATGGCCGATTTCATCTGCTCGCGAAAACGCTCCTGCTCCTTGGCGAAGGCAATCATCGACTGTTCGAGGAAGCTCGGCACGACCATTTGCATCTGGTCGCCGTAGAAGGAGATCAACTGGCGAAGGAAGGGGATGGGCAGCATGTTCTGCCCCTCCTTGTTCTCCAGCTCGAAAATGATCTGGGTCAGGACCGGATGGGTTATATCCTCGCCGCTCTTGGCGTCCTGGACGGTGAAATCCTCCCCGCGCTTGACCATCTCGGCCAGGTCTTCGAGGGTCACATAGGTGCTGGTGCCCGTATTGTAGAGACGCCGGTTGGCGTATTTCTTGATCACGACCGGATCGTCTTTAGCGGCCATCAGCATCCCTCCCTAGGAGCCCGCCGCATCTGTAAGCGGTCGGTAACGATTGTGCCTTTTCCAAGGATATGCGCAAAAGGCCCGTAATTCCAAGCGCTTTGTGCAGTGCAAGACATTTGATGTGCTTCGCGGCATCCCGCTTTGCTGCGCAGCATGCCCGCGCCAGCAGGACGCGGCGCCCGCAAAGACCATTTGCGATTTGACAGAGCCATGCGAAAGGGCAAGAAAAGTCAGCAAAGGCCCATGCGACCGGCCCCGCGGCCGGCAATCCTGGAGAAGATGCAATGCCCGTTTCCGATGCCATCGTGGTGGCCAGCGCCGCCCGCACCCCCGTCGGCGCGTTCAACGCCGCGTTCGCAAACACACCCGCCCACGAGCTGGGAGCGGTAGCCATCAAGGGTGTCCTCGAACGGTCCGGCGTCGAGGCGGGCGAGGTGGACGAAGTCATTCTGGGCCAGATCCTCACGGCGGGCCAGGGCCAGAACCCGGCGCGGCAGGCGGCGAAGGCAGCCGGCATTCCCAACGAAGCCACCGCCTGGGGTCTCAACCAGCTCTGCGGCTCCGGCCTGCGCGCCATCGCGCTCGGCATGCAGCAGATCACGAGCGGAGACGCCAGGATCATTGTGGCGGGCGGACAGGAATCGATGTCGATGGCGCCGCATGCCCAACACCTGCGCGCCGGCGTCAAGATGGGCGACCTCAAGCTCATCGACACGATGATCAAGGACGGCCTGACCGACGCCTTTTTCGGCTATCACATGGGCAATACGGCCGAGAACGTCGCGCGGCAGTGGCAGCTCACCCGCGAGGAGCAGGATCGCTTCGCCGTCGCCTCGCAGAACAAGGCGGAAGCCGCGCAGAAGGCCGGCAAATTCGCCGACGAGATCGTGCCGGTGACGATCAAGGGCCGCAAGGGCGACACGATCGTTGAGCACGACGAATATATCCGGCACGGCACCACGCTGGACGCCCTGCAGAAGCTGAAGCCCGCCTTCGACAAGGAAGGCAGTGTCACCGCGGGCAACGCCTCCGGCATCAACGACGGCGCCGCCGCCGTCCTGCTCATGACGGAAAAGGAAGCAGCCAGGCGCGGCATCACGCCGCTGGTGCGGATCGTCTCCTGGGCAACCGCCGGCGTCGATCCGCAGATCATGGGCACCGGGCCGATCCCGGCCTCGCGCAAGGCGCTGGAGAAGGCGGGCTGGACCGTCGGCGACCTCGACCTGGTCGAAGCGAACGAGGCTTTCGCCGCGCAGGCTTGCGCCGTCAACAAGGACATGGGCTGGAATCCCGACATCGTCAACGTGAACGGCGGCGCGATCGCAATCGGCCATCCGGTCGGCGCTTCCGGCGCGCGCGTCTTCAACACCCTGGTCTTCGAGATGAAGCGTCGCGGCGCGCGCAAGGGGCTGGCCACGCTCTGCATAGGCGGCGGCATGGGCGTCGCCATGTGCGTCGAGGCGATGTAGAAGCCAATAGGGAGAAGCGAATAGGGAAGAAAAGTGCAGGCCGGGCCGGGACGCAATTTCCCTACTCGCTACTCACTACTCCCCATTCGCTCCTTCGATCCAGAGGGAGGAGTTTTTTATGGCACGTGTAGCACTCGTAACCGGCGGTTCGCGCGGCATCGGGGCGGCGATCTCGGTGGCGCTCAAGGCGGCCGGCTACAAGGTCGCGGCCAACTATGCCGGCAACGACGAGGCGGCGCAGAAATTCAAGGCCGAGACCGGCATCCCGGTCTACAAATGGTCGGTGGCTGACTACGACGCCTGCGCCGCCGGCATCGCGAAGGTGGAGGCCGATCTCGGACCGGTCGAGGTGCTGGTGAACAATGCAGGTATTACGCGCGACGCGATGTTCCACAAGATCACGCCGCAGCAGTGGCGGGAAGTGATCGACACCAACCTGTCCGGCGTCTTCAACATGACGCATCCGCTGTGGACCGGCATGCGCGACCGCAAATTCGGCCGCGTCATCACCATCTCCTCGATCAACGGACAGAAGGGGCAGATGGGCCAGGCCAACTATTCGGCGGCCAAGGCCGGCGACATCGGCTTCACCAAGGCGCTGGCCCAGGAAGGCGCGCGGGCGGGCATCACCGTCAACGTGGTGGCCCCGGGCTATATCGCGACCGACATGGTGATGGCCGTGCCGGAAAAGGTTCGCGAGGCGATCATCAGCCAGATTCCGGTCGGCCGGCTCGGCACACCGGAAGAGATCGCGCGCTGCGTGGTGTTCCTCGCATCCGACGAGGCCGGCTTCATCTCCGGCTCGACTATCTCGGCCAATGGCGGGCAGTACATGCTCTGAACGGCGAGCCGCCTTCCCCATCCAGCAAAACGGCGCCGCGAGGGCGCCGTTTTCTTTTACAGCGATGCCGGCGCCGGTCGGCCGGTTCCGCGTCGCCCGCGCCAGGTGCGCCAGCGACGCGGCAAACCAAGTCAGTCGCGATCGCCGAACAGGGTCTTGTGGGCAATGCCCGCTACCGCGGCGCCGATGATGGGGGCCACCCAGAACAGCCAGAGCTGCTGCAACGCCCAGCCGCCGACGAACAGCGCCGGCCCGGTGGACCGCGCCGGGTTGACGGAGGTGTTGGTGACCGGGATGGAGATCAGATGGATGAGCGTCAGCGCCAGTCCGATGGCGATCGGCGCGAAGCCCGCCGGGACGCGACCATGTGTGGCGCCGAGGATGATCATCAGGAACATGAAGGTCATGACGAGTTCGGATACCAGCGCCGCGCTCAGCGCATAGCCGCCAGGCGAGTGCTCGCCATAGCCGTTGGCAGCGAAGCCATTAGCGAGCGAGAAATCCGCCTTGCCGCTGGCGATCAGATAGAGAACCGCCGAGGCGGCTATCGCGCCGATGACCTGCACGATGATGTAGGGGATCAGGTCCGAAGCAGGCAGCCTGCCGGCGGTGAACAGGCCGACCGAGACGGCCGGATTGAAATGCCCGCCGGAAATCCCGCCGACGGCATAGGCCATGGTGAGGACCGTGAGGCCGAAGGCCAGCGCAACACCTAGAAGGCCGATGCCGACCTCCGGAAAAGCGGCGGAGATGACAGCGCTGCCGCAACCGCCCAGCACCAGCCAGAAGGTCCCCAGAAATTCGGCGAGTAGTCGTTTGGACATGATTCCCTCCAGTATCCAGAACGCGCGGATGAGGCCACCGAAAGCCTTGCTGCACAAGATATCGGCAGGCGATATGCACCGCGCGTTAACGGTTTGGGTTCGCCAAACCGCGTTTGCGGGCGAGCCGAGGGCGTCCACTAGCGCGACCGGCCAATCCGATCACCAGATGTGGTAGTGATCAAAACAGGAACACGGCCGGATCAGCGATTCGTCGCCGATTTGTTCCGGCTTTATGCCAAAGGTTAAAAAGGCGCATGAAAAAGACCCTCGCGGCACGGTGCGGCGTAAGGGAAAAATTAGTGTTTCCATGGGCTTGGCCGGACTGCCGAAGAGCCCGCGATTGCCGGAAAGGCA
>JAEUMA010000180.1 GCA_016793565.1 Rhizobiaceae bacterium | reverse complement strand
CGACGAGATCGTCTACGCGGCCGCGTTGCCGGCGGGCGGAACCGCCACGCCGATCGGTCCGGCCTGCCGACTGTGCGAACGCATAGGCTGCCTCTCGCGCGCCGAACCCCCGGTGACCCGCCCGCTCGGCCTCGACGAGATGGTGACGGGGCTGAGCGCCTTCGATTTCCAGTAGGATCGCATCGCGCCCGTCAGGCGACGTCGATCACCACATTGCCCACGACCTTGCCCGCCTCGACGGCCTCGTGCGCGGCCGCCACTTCCGCCAGCGGAAGACGCAGGCCGATGGAATGCCTGAGTCGGCCGGCGGCCAGCATCCCGGTGAGTTCGCCGATGGCTGCTCGGCGCTCCTCCGGCCGCAGTTCGTAGACGACGAACACCTTCAAGGTAAGGCTCCCCCACAGCATGGCCGGGAACGACAGCGGAATCGGGCCGGCGACGTTGGAGCCGTAGCTGACGACCAATCCATGCGGAGCGACGATACCGTCGCCGATCAGCGGAGCGGTTCCGGTAAAGTCCATGTCGATGACGCCTGCCGCGCCGACGCCTCCGGTGAGCTCCTTCACCACGCGAGCAACATCTTTGCCGCGATAATCGATCACAAAATCCGCGCCTGCCTGCCGCGCGTGGGCGGATTTCTGATCGGAAGCGGTGCCAATGACGCGGGCGCCCCGCGCCTTCGCGAACTGGACCGCGTAGTGTCCCACCGCAGAGCCGGCGCCCGTCACGAGGATGGTCCTTCCGGCGATGTCGCCGTGCAGGCGGACCGAATGCAGCGCGGTGAGAGCCGGGATACCCAGGCACGCTCCGGCCGCGAAATCGATGTTTTCCGGCAGCCGCACGGCCTGCTCCTGCGGCAGCACCACATATTCTGCGGCGGTTCCGAATGGGCGCTTCCACTGCGCGTTCCAAAGCCAGACGCGCTCGCCGACGCGGCGCGCCTCCACGCCCGGCCCGACCGCATCGATCGTGCCGGCGCCGTCGCTGTGCGGTATGATCCGCGGCGCTGTCAGCGGCCTGCCGCGCCTGCCCTTGACATCCGAGGGGTTCACCCCGGACGTGGCCATACGCACGCGCACCTCTCCTCGCGTCGGCTCGGCGACGGGCATGTCGCCTACCTCCAGCACCTCGCGCGCGGCGCCGTTTCGCTCATACCATGCCGCTCTCATCGCCCCCTCCCCTCAGCCGTTCTCAGCCATCCACGGGCGCCTTCCGTGGACATTGCCACAACCGGCATCATATCCCTGGATCATGCAGGAAAGGCGCAGTTTGACTAGGTCGAGAATACGCCGGTCGCAACGAAAGACCTACGCGACCAGGCGCCTCGGAGACAATGAGCGAAGCACAGGTCATGCCGCGGATGTCGGCGGAGGCACCCCTGGAGCCTAGCCAGGAGCGGCTGGGCTTTATCCTCGTCTTTCTGGCATCCCTGACCTGGAGCTTCGGCGGCACGTTCGAGCGTTTCGTGCAGGTCGACGACAGCTGGACTATCGTCTTCTGGCGCTCCACATGGGCCGCCATTTTCCTGATCTGCTTCATGCTGTGGCGCGACGGGCCGCGCAACATGGTCGCACTCTTCGCAAATATGGGCTGGCCGGGCATAGCGGTAGCGGTCTGCTTTGCCTTCTGCTCCAGTTCGTTCGTGATCGCGCTCAGCTACACCAACGTGGCGAATGTGCTGCTCATCCAGGCCGGGGTTCCCCTCTTTGCCGCCCTGATCGCGTGGGCGGTGATGGGCGAGCGCATCAGCGCCGGCACATGGATAGCGATCGCGGCCGTCATCTGCGGGGTGGCGATCATGGTGTCTGGCTCCTTTTCGGGAGACGTATCGCCGATCGGAGACGGGCTGGCGCTTGCCATCGCGCTGGTGTTTTCGATCGCCACGGTCATCACCCGGAGATACGCCCATGTCCGGATGGTACCGGCCACCGCGCTGGGAACCGTCATCGCGGCAGTCTTCGCAGCCACACAGGCCTCGGCGCTTGGGGTATCGGGTTCGGATGTCTACGTTCTGTTCGGCTTCGGCGCGCTCAATCTGGGAATGGGCCTAGCCTTCTTCAGCACGGGAGCACGACTTATCCCCGCGGCCTTCGCGGCCCTGATCTGCACGCTGGAGACAATATTGGGGCCGCTCTGGGTCTGGTTGATCCATGCGGAACTGCCTTCAGGCCGCGCGATGATCGGCGGCGCGGTCGTACTCTTGGCGCTGCTCGGCCACATCAGCGTAGAGTTCAAGCGCTTGTCGCGGCCGGCGCGCCCCGGCGTCACAGGGATGCCTGCGCCGCGCTAGTCTCAGGCATCTAACCCTACGTTATTGGACGAAGGTCTAACGCGAACCGGTTGCAGGCAGCATAGCAAGGGTTGTCGTGCCCGAAGGCCGATAATAGGCTTGCCGGCATGTCAACGGACACGACCTGCAGCAAGGGGAAAGAATGATGATCCGAAAGACAATGGGCGTGTCGATCACGTCCGCGATCATGTTGACGCTGGTGTGGAGCGCCTCGGCGCAAGAGCGCGTCGTCAACGTTTACAATTGGTCGGACTACATCGACAGCAGCATCATTGACGATTTCACCAAAGAGACCGGGATCAAGGTCATCTACGACGTCTTCGATTCCAACGAAATCCTGGAAACCAAGTTGCTGGCCGGCGGCAGCGGCTACGACATCGTCGTCCCGACCAGCAACTTCCTGGTCCGGCAGATCGAGGCCGGCGTCTATCAGAAGCTCGACAAGTCGAAGCTGCCGAACCTCGCCAACATGTGGGACGTCGTCCAGACGCGCGTACAGAAGTACGACCCGAACAACGATTATTCGATCAACTACATGTGGGGCACGGTCGGCATCGGCTATAACCAGAAGAAGCTGAAGGACGCGCTCGGCATCGACAAGGTCGAGAGCTGGGACGTGTTCTTCAAGCCCGAGAACCTAGCGAAGCTGGCCGATTGCGGCGTCTACGTCCTCGACTCACCGACCGACATAGTGCCGACTACGCTCGCCTATCTGGGCCTCGATCCCGAGAGCAAGTCGGCCGAGGATTTCGCGAAGGTTGAGGAGACGCTGCTTGCGCTGCGGCCCTACATCCGCAAGTTCCACTCGTCCGAATACATCAATGCTCTGGCAAACGGCGACATCTGTCTGGCAATCGGCTGGTCGGGCGACATCTTCCAGGCCCGCGACCGCGCCGCCGAGGCCGACCAGGGTGTCGTTGTGGACTATGTCGTGCCGAAGGAAGGTGCGGAAATGTGGTTCGATCAGATGGCAATTCCGGCCGACGCCAAGAACGTCGCAGAAGCGCATGAATTCCTGAACTACATGATGAAGCCCGAAGTTGCCGCCAAGGCGACGAACTTCGTCTACTTCGCCAACGGCAACAAGGCCGCGCAGCAATTCATCGACAAGGAAATCATGGACAACCCGGCGATCTATCCTGACGACGCGACGCTGCAGAAGCTGTTCACCGTCTCGCCGTACGATCCCAAGACGCAGCGCACCATCACCCGCATGTGGACGAAGATCGTCACCGGACAATGATTGCTCGGGCCCCGGACGCGGTTGCCTCCGGGGCCCGAATGGTCCATCGTCGTGAGGGGACACGGCGGAGAGGGACATGAAATCGCTCGGCAATATTCGCAGAAGTTTTGCACCCTGGAACGACCCGAGCGCCAAGCCCTACATCAGTTTCGAGAACGTAACCAAACGCTTCGGCGATTTCACCGCCGTCAACAACCTGTCTCTCGTCATCTTCGAGCGTGAATTCTTCGCGCTTCTCGGCGCCTCCGGTTGTGGCAAGTCGACCCTGCTGCGCATGCTGGCCGGTTTCGAGGAGCCGACTTCCGGGCGCATCCTTCTGGACGGACAGGATCTGCGGGGGATCCCGCCCTACAAGCGTCCGGTCAACATGATGTTCCAGTCCTACGCGCTGTTCCCGCATATGACCGTGGAAAGCAACATCGCCTTCGGCCTCAAGCAGGAAGGCATGCCGAAGGCGGACATCGACAAGCGCGTGGCCGAAATGCTGAAGCTGGTGAAGCTTGAGCCTTTCGCAAAGCGCAAGCCGCACCAGCTTTCCGGCGGCCAGCGCCAGCGCGTGGCGCTCGCGCGCTCGGTCGCCAAGCGGCCCAAGGTGCTGCTGCTTGACGAACCGCTCGGCGCGCTCGACAAGAAGCTGCGCGAGGAAACACAGTTCGAACTGATGGATCTGCAGCAGAGCCTCGGTCTGACATTCGTGGTCGTGACGCACGACCAGGAAGAGGCCATGACGATGGCCGACCGCATCGCCATCCTCGACAAGGGCCAGGTGATGCAGGTGGCGACGCCCGCCGAGGTTTACGAGGCGCCGGCATCGCGCTTCGTCGCCGGCTTCGTCGGCAACGTCAATCTCTTCGAAGGCAAGGTGGCCACCCGCGAAGGGGCGACGGCGCGGATCGAGGACGGCAAGGGCACGTCCATCCTCGCTGACAATGCCGGCGAAGCGGCCGTGGGCAGCGCCGTGACCTTCGCGATCCGGCCCGAGAAGATCAAGGTTTCGTCGCGCGAGCCCGCGGGAACGCCGAACGCTCTCGCCGGCGAGATCTACGACATCGCTTATCTCGGCGACATGACGGTGTATCACGTCAAGCTCGACGCCGGGCCGGTGGTGCGCGCCAGCACCGTCAACAGCGCGCGGGCGACCGACGATCCGCTGAGCTGGAACGACCGGGCCTGGATATCCTTCCTGCCCGATGCCGGCGTCGTGCTGACGCGGTAGGTGCGGCCATGCAGCGCCTCGGCAACGCCATCACCAGCCGCCTGGTCATCATCGTCCCCTATCTCTGGCTGCTGTTCTTCTTCCTCGTTCCCTTCGCCATCGTCTTCAAGATCTCGCTGTCGCAGACGGCGATAGCGATGCCGCCCTACGTGCCGGTACTGACGCTGCAGGACGGCTGGTCGGCCCTCATGGAGCAGCTTTCCGAGCTGAATTTCGACAACTACGTCTGGCTGACAGAGGATCCGCTCTATTTCAACGCGTACATTTCCAGCGTCTGGATCGCCGGCGTCTCCACCTTCCTGACGCTGATGATCGGCTATCCGATCGCCTACGGGATGGCGCGCGCGCCCGCCTCGATTAGGCCGACGCTGCTGATGCTGGTCATCCTACCGTTCTGGACGAGCTTCCTGATCCGCGTCTACGCCTGGATCGGCATCCTCAAGCCGGAAGGCCTGCTCAACCAGGTTCTGCTGGCGACCGGGATCATCGACACGCCGCTGATCATTCTCAACACCCACACCGCGATCTTCATAGGCATCGTCTATTCCTATTTGCCGTTCATGGTCCTGCCGCTCTACGCCACACTGGAGAAGCTCGACTATTCGCTGATCGAGGCGGCGCAGGATCTGGGCTGTCCGCAGACCACCGCGTTCTGGAAAATCACCTTCCCACTATCGCTGCCGGGCGTCGTCGCCGGCTGCCTGCTGGTGTTCATCCCAGCGGTGGGCGAGTTCGTCATTCCGGATTTGCTCGGCGGTTCGCAGACGCTGATGATCGGCAAGACGCTATGGAACGAGTTCTTCAACAACCGCGACTGGCCCGTCGCATCGGCGGTCGCCGTGATCCTGCTTCTGCTGCTGGTCGTGCCGATCATGCTCTTCCAGAACGCGCAAGCGCGCGCGCAGGAACGATGAGGCAGCCATGAACACGCAGTGGAGCCGCTTCAACATCGTCTCGGTCGTGCTGGGCTTTGCCTTCCTCTACCTGCCGATCGTGCTTCTGGTGATCTATTCGTTCAACGAGTCCAAGCTGGTGACCGTCTGGGGCGGCTTTTCGACCAAATGGTACGGCGAACTGTTCCGCAACCAGGGGCTTCTCGATGCCGCCTGGGTAACCGCGCGCGTCGGGGTGATCTCCGCGACGGTCGCGACCGCGCTCGGCACGCTCGCCGCGCTGGCGCTGACCCGCTACACGCGCTTTCGCGGAAGGATCCTGTTCTCCGGCATGGTCTTCGCCCCGCTGGTCATGCCCGAGGTGATCACGGGCCTGTCGCTGCTTCTGCTGTTCGTGGCGGTGGGTTTCGATCGCGGGTTCCTCACCGTCACGCTGGCGCACATCACCTTTTCCATGTGCTTCGTGGCCGTCGTCGTGCAGTCGCGCCTCGTCAGCTTCGATCGCTCGATCGAGGAAGCGGCGATGGACCTTGGCGCGACGCCGGTGCGCACATTCTTCCAGGTGACGCTACCCGTGATCCTGCCGGCGATCGTCTCGGGCTGGATGCTCGCCTTCACGCTTTCGCTGGACGATCTGGTGATCGCGAGCTTCACCTCCGGTCCGGGAGCGACGACGCTGCCGATGAAGATCTACAGCCAGGTGCGCCTTGGCGTCACGCCAGAGATCAACGCCGCGTGCACGATCATGATCGCAATCGTCGCCACCGGCGTCATCATCGCCTCGATCTTCAACAAACGGCGCGAGGTTCAGCGGCAGCGCGACGAGCAGGCCGCGCAGCGCGGCTGACCGCAGTGCAGCGCGGCTGACCGCCGCGCTCAGCTACGTGGTGGGCGGAACAGGCTGACCACCAGCCAGATCGGCACGATGACGAGCGAGCCGAGAATGAGATTGGGCAGCGTCCAGGCGATGCCGCGGTCGATCAGTGCGGCCATTTTTTCGGGGGTCATGCCCATCTCGGCGAGGATATCCGAAGCGGAGAGGTCGAGCGCCGACAGCGCGGCGCCGGTAAGCACCGACGCCACGGCGATCTTCAACGCCGCCAGCAGGAAACGATACACTGCAGCCCCCACCACGCCTTCCGCAGGTACGATAGCGCAGCATTT
>JAEUMA010000154.1 GCA_016793565.1 Rhizobiaceae bacterium | reverse complement strand
GATCTGTTTCTGGAACAGGTAGATGAGGACAATGATCGGGATGGTCACCGAGACCGCGCCGGCGATTCCCATCATCAGTTTGTCGAGGTGCTTTGCCTGGCCCATGTAATTGCCGAGCGCGGCCGTCATGGTGGCCATCTCGCCGTTCATCAGCTGGGACGAAATCAGATAGTCGTTGTAGGCGAGCAGGAACGCGAACAGCGCCGCGGTCACCACGCCCGGCCACATGACCGGCATGATCGCCAGCCGGAACGCCTGGAAACGCGAGCAGCCGTCGATCAGCGCCGCCTCGTCCAACTCCTTCGGGATGTTCATGAAGAAGGAGCGCATCATCCAGATCGTGAAGGGCTGGTTGATCGCGGTGAGCACGATAATGAGCGTCTCGTAGCGGCTCCAGATGCCCAGGCTGAAGAAGGCCGGGCGATAGGCCGTGAGCAGCACGACCTGCGGCATCGCCCTGAAGATGAGCGCCACCACCAGCAGCCAGAAGCCGAGCGACCCGCGATAACGCGACAACGCGTAGGCCGCCGGGCATGCCACCACCAGGGAAACGACGACGGTAAAGACGGTGACGATGGTTGTGTTGAGGGCGTAGCGCCAGAACCCGTCAACGACCCACACGCCGTAGAAATTGCGCAGCGTGAAGGGTGCAAACAATTTAGGCGGGACCGAGAAGGCGTCGACCGGCAACCGGAACGAGATCAGGAACATCCACAGGAATGGGAACATGGCGACGAACAGCCACACGCCCATGCCGGCGACATTGATACTCTTCAGCCAGATCGGGAGACGATCCGTCGCGCTCATGTCACGGACCTCTGTTCGCGCCAGGTGCTCACCAGCACCGGGATCAGCAGGATCACGATTCCGATCACGGTGAGCACGGCGTAGGCTGCCGCCTTGTGCACGTTGTCCTCGAAGGACAGCACGATGTAGACGAGATATTGCAGCGAACTGGCGAAGACGCGGGAGTTGAACACCAGGATCGGCTCGAAGACCCGGTAGGCGTCCATCAGGTGGATCAGGATGACCACCGAAAACAGCGGCATCAGATGCGGGATCGTCACCAGCCGGATCGCTTGCCAACGCGTGGCGCCGTCGACCCGCGCCGCCTCCAGCGATTCCTTGGGCACCGTCTGCAGCCCTGCGTAGAGAATGATGAAGGCGAAGGGCGCCGCGTACCAGACGCCGTAGGCGATGATCAGCACCCGGATCGTCAGTTCGTCTTTGAGGAAGTAGACTTGGCCTAGGCCGAGTTCGCGCAGCACGGTGGCCACGATCGCGTTGTCGAGGAACAGCCAGTAGACCGCCAGCGAGGATACGACCGGCGTCACGATCATCGGCAGCAGCGAGACGAAGATCAGCGAACCTTTCAGCCGCTCGGTCGCGCGGTTGACGGCGAGCGCGAGCAGAAAGCCGATCGCCACCATCAGCGGTGTAGTCGCGATGACGTAGATCATCGTGAACTCAAGCGCCGACCAGAAATCGAGGTTGGTGATGTCGCGATACATCGTCTCGATCATGTCCGGTAGGCTCGCCTCGCCGCGCGGCTGGCCTAGGATGGCGCCGAGGTCCTTCACCTCGGCCGCCTGCGCCAGATTACGCAGGCCGACGAATTCCCAATTCCGCACGGGACGCCCGTTCTCGTCGAGCACGGCCTGCGGCACGTAGCTGACCTGCTCCTTGCTGAGCCCGCCGAACAGCGGAACCTTGGTGCGGATCTCCACCATTTCGGTTCGCACATGGCTCTGGTAGAGCGCGAGCCAGACGACGGCGACCAGCGGCAACGCGATCAGAAGGAACATGGACAGGACCGAGGGCGCCACGAACCACAGAAACGTCCTGGTTTTCATGGTTCGGCCCCCCCGGTCCGACCTGCGCTACTTCATATAGCCGGCATCGGTGGCAGCGCGGCTGTAGGCTTTAGCCGCATCGTCGAGCGACTGTTGTGCGCTTTCCTTGCCGGCAATGGCGTCGCCGATGTTTTCGCCCAGCGCCAGGATGGCGAGGTCGACCTGCGGCGTCATCGGAAACGGCGGCGCGCCCGCCTCAACGGACTTGACGATGGCGTCAGCATACTGGGTCGGCTTGTAGTTCGAGCGCAGCCACAGCGTGATGTCGTTGTTCTCGGTCACCGTATCGGCCTTGATGGCTTCCATCATCACTTGGAAGGTGAGGTCCGGATCCCCGTCGAGGTTTTTCGGAATGACGTAGCCGTCCCACCAGAACAGCGTCGAGATCGGCCCGCCCGGTTTGGCGCTCGGCGCTGGCGCGAAGCCCACCTTGCCCACCACCTTGCTCTCGTCAGGATTGTCCATCGACGCGGCGATATCACCCCACAGGAAGGCCATGGCGACGCGGCCCTGCTGCATCTCCTGCTTGACGCCCCCGAAATCGATGGCAAGCGCGTTTGGCGACATATAGCCGGCAAGCTTGGTCATCAGTTCCAGCGTGGCCACGCCTTCCGGCCCGTTGAACTTCGGCTCGGACGTAGCGGGATCGGCAAGCGTACCGCCCATCGCAGTGAAGATGTCGATGAATTCGTTTCCGAGTTCCCAGGAATTGCCGTAGGCGGCGGAGAAGCAGTGGTCGAGGTCGGGATCGCCCTTCAGCTTCTCGCAAGCTGCGATCAGCTCATCATAGTTGGTTGGCACGGCGAGGCCATGCTTTTCCAGTATGTCTTTGCGGAAGTATAGGACCTGCGCATTCGCCATGAACGCGACGGCCATGATGTCATCACCGAACTTGATCAGCATCTGGTCTTCGATGTTGTACTTGTCTTTGTATTTCGCGACCAGATCGTTCAGCGGCATCAGCTGGCCCTTGGCCTGAAGCTGCACGATGGACGAGTTTGCGACCGCCGCGCCGTCGAAGGGCGAACTCGCCGCCTCGAAAGCACGCGGCGTCTCGACCTTGGACTCGGTCGTCGTCTTGACCTCGACCTTGAGGCCGGGCTTCTCGCACTCCTTCATCTTCTTCGCCAGCAGCTCCAGCGTCGGGAAGAAGTTAGTGATGACGTTGACTTCGCCGCTACCCTCGATCGAGCAGGCGGCGTTGGCGAACGATGGCGCCAGGGATGAAATGGTGGCGGCAAGCACCGCCGAGGCGAGCCACGAACTTACGGTCTTCATCGGTTCCACTCCGGGGCGCCCGTTCGTTGTCATTCGCCGGCAAGGTGGCGCCAGACGCGCCGGCTCGAAATCGTGTCGGCCACCGGCCGCGCCGATCAGCGGTTGAGCTGCATCAGCACGCCGAACTCATTGAACATCATCCATTCCTTCTGGACCATGCCGTCGGCGATAGCCCATTGGGTGATGCCCCACAGCGTCACTTGCTTGCCGGTCGGCTCGCCGTACGGGCCGTTGCCGCGGTGGGTACCTACCGCGCCCCAGCGGATCGACACGACGAAACCGTCTTTCGGATTGCCCATCCAGTAGACGTCGTCGACCGTTACGCTGAGGTCCGGGAACATCGCGACCATCGACAGGATGAAGGAGCGGATCTGGCCGGGGCCGCGATAGACGCGGCCCGTCGAGCCCTGCATCACCACGTTCGGGCTGTAGACGGTGTCGATCGCGCCGAAATTGCGTCGGTTCCAGATGGTCTGGAAGGTGGCGCGCACGAACTCGTCGACATCGTCGCGGTTGGCCGGAATGGGCAGCGTCGCCGGCTTGCCCTGCCCCAGCATGCGCTTCGGCTCGCCAGCCATGAAATTGACCAGCGGCGATGCCTGGCGAACGGCAGCGAAACGCTTGGCGGTCTCGACTACGTCAAGGCCAAGCTGCTGAAGCAAGCCGGCGGTATCGTATATCACGTTCTCGTGGAAGATCTCATTGGCGCGCGCCACACAATTGGCGATGCACCAGAGCTGCACGCGCCTGCCTGTCGGAGGGCCGAAGCGGCTGTAGCCGGTGTTGGTGCCGAGAATCTTCGTGCGGTGCGAGGTGTGGAAGCCGACATCCTCGTTGCCGGCCCAGATCACC